>JABDJY010000345.1 GCA_013003285.1 Alphaproteobacteria bacterium
CCATGGATCCGACACTGCTTATCGTTATCGTTGTTGCGGGCGCCGCCATCGTCGCTATCGCCGCGATGATCCTGTTGCGCGGCAATGGCAAAACCGACGTCGCCGCGCTCACCGAACGGTTAACCCAGTTAACCGAATTTCACGCTGCCGCCCAGGCCCAGCTCACCCAGCAATTGCAGGCGCAGGAGCGTGCCCTGGCCAAATCCCTCGACGAGCGGTTGGCGCAGACCACCACGCGGGTCAGCGAAACCCTGGAAAAGAACAGCCACACGCAGAAAACCACCCTCGACGAATTGAAGGAACGGCTGGTCCGGATCGACGCCGCACAGCAGAACATCACCGAATTATCGTCGCAAATGGTCGGACTGCAGGACATTCTGTCGAACAAGCAGGCCCGCGGCGCCTTCGGCGAGGTGCAATTGCACGATCTTGTTTCCAAGGTGCTGCCGCCCGGCAGTTACGAAACGCAGACAACCCTTAGCAATGGTCGGCGGGCCGACTGCCTGCTTAAGCTGCCCAACCCGCCGGGCCCGATTGTCATCGACGCGAAGTTTCCGCTGGAATCCTACCGCGCCATGCAAAACGCCGAGAATGACGACGCCCGCAAGGTCGCCGCCCGCACCTTCACGGTCGATGTGCTGAAGCATGTGGGCGACATCGCGGACAAATATATCCTGCCCGGCGAAACCGCCGATGCCGCCTTGATGTTCCTGCCGTCGGAAGCGGTTTACGCCGAACTGCACGCCAACTTCCCCGAGGTGGTCGATAAATCTTACCGGGCCAAAGTGTTCATCGTTTCGCCGACCACCCTATGGGCAACCCTCAATACGGTGCGGGCGGTGATGAAGGACGTGCGCATGAAAGAGGCGGCCGGCCTCATCCAGCATGAAGTGATGACCATGATGACCGATGTGGGACGCCTCGATGACCGGGTCGGAAAACTTCAGCGCCATTTCGACCAGGCCGGCGAAGACATGCGCGCGGTACGCATCTCGACGGAGAAAATCACCAAGCGCGGCGAACATATTCAGGAACTAGAGCTCGAAGGACCCGCCGCCGACGAAGCGTCGCTATTGAGCTCGGCCGCCCCGCCAAAACTGCGCGAAGCGAGCTAGTGCGCGCCCTCTTCACCCTTCGAGACGGCGCTTCGCGCCTCCTCAGGATGAGGGGGAGATGTTTAAACTACCTCAATCCTCATCCTGAGGAGCGATCGTAGATCGCGTCGCGAAGGATCGGATGCTGCAGTAAAAAAATCCAATTGAATGAGAGTGAACTACCGCCGACCGATCTGGGCGCGGTATTCCAGGCTGGTCTCACCGTTGGCCGGCACCGTCACCTTCCAAGTGGCCTGAAACGCCGAGGTCTGCTCGTGCGGGGTTGATTCGCGAACGATTTTCCACTCGCCCTGAAAACTCTCGATGATCTCGACTTCGGCCGGCCGCTCGCCGCCGTTCTTCAGGGTCAGCTTCTGGGTCGTGTCGATATTCTCGTTGCGCGCACCGGTGCGGTTGAACTCCAGCACGGTGCGCTCGAAGGTCACATCGAAGGACTGGCCGATCTCGACCACCATCTCTGTCCCCACCGGGGTCGCGGTCACCGTCGCGCCACCTTGGAAAACCTCGCGCCCGTCGGCTTCCTCGAAGGACGAGAACACCCCCGCCGGCAAGGGCAGCCCAAGACCGTTGTCGGTCTCGTTGGCGATGGTCAGGCGCGCGGTCACCGGCTGCATGGTCTTGGCCGACCGGGCCGAGAAGAGCGGACTGCCCTGGGTGCGCAGCATGCGCGCAAACGCGACGGAAGCACTACGAATCAGTTCCACCTGGGTCTGCTGGCGCGGCCGGATGTCGAAGGTCTGCGGCAGCGCATAGCGATAGTACGGCCCCGTGGCGCCCAGCGACACTCCGTCGGCCACCGCTTCCGTACGGGCCAATTGCGCCACCGGCTGTGGGAACACCGGTCTGACGGCGTTCGCCCGGTTGACCTGTCCGGCGATCAGCGAAAGTTCCGCCGCCGGATAGGCGGTGTTGGTCTGGTTGTCGACCAAGGCCCAGCCGATCAATTCCATACGGTCGGCGCCGGCGGCGAGGCGACCGACATAGCTGGTTTTCCAACTGACCCCGTCGGTGAGATAGCTGAGCGACACCGAACGTTCGCCGGCGCTGGGCAGCGTGACCTTGGCGACAATGCCCGGCGCGGGTCGCAGATCGTTGGGGACATTGGCAAATACGATGCGCCCAGGCAGCGCGGTTTCGATGCGGTCGCCGATGCGCAGAACCAGATTAGGCGCGACCGCCAGGACTTCAGCATCCTCGAAGGTCTCCACACCGGTTGCCGGATTAACCCGCGCGACCCGGACCCTCTGGCCCACCGCGCGGCGCAACAAGGCCTCGGCGGAAAGCACTTCACGGTCGAATGTCAGGCTTCTGATTTGGGCGTTTTCACCGGCGCCGAGACGGATCGTGGCGATATCCAGCCGGTCGCTCAGATCGGGAAAAATAACCGTCAAACTGCCCGATTGCAGGTTAGCTTGCCGCACGTCATGGACCAGCGCGAACCCACCCTGATAGACGGTCAGGGACAGTTCGGAGCGCTGATCGGCGTCGACGACGACTGATTGGGCTTGCGCCGCCGGAACCGATACGGCAATCAGGGTTGCAACGGCGGCGATCAGGGAAAATCGAGGAAACATCGCGAATACCTTCATGGTTTACTCCTTGGGATCCCTAGCAAACGATGCGATGGCGGCAACAATGTGGCGGGGTTACAAGGTCCGGCGGCTTTTCATGGCGGCGGTTAGGGTGCCGTCGTCGAGATAATCGAGCTCTCCGCCGACCGGTACGCCATGGGCCAGCCGCGAGACCTTTACCCCCGACGACGCCAGGCGCTCCATGATGTAATGGGCGGTGGTCTGTCCGGCGACCGTCGCATTGGTCGCGAGGATGACCTCTTGCACTTCGGTCTCACCGGCGCGGGCCACCAGTTTGCCGATATTGAGATCTTCCGGATTGACCCCATCGAGCGCCGACAAGGTGCCGCCCAACACATGGTAGCGGCCGCGAAACACTCCGGTCCGCTCGATCGCCCAGAGATCGGCAACATCCTCCACCACACAGATCAGCGAGACATCGCGCTCGGGATGGGTGCAGATGCGGCAGGGGTCGGAGGTGTCCACATTGCCGCATATCCGACAGGTCGAGATGGCGCGCGCCGCCGAGGCCATGGCATCGGCCAGGGGCGTCATCAGTTGCGCCGGCCGTTTGATCAGATGCAGCGCCACGCGCCGCGCCGAGCGCGGCCCCAAGCCGGGCAGCTTGGCGAGCAACTCGATCAGGCGATCGATTTCGGGAGCGGACATGTAAGACAGCTATTCGGTTTAGCCGAAGGGCAGGCTCATACCCGGCGGCAGTTCGAGGCCGCCGGTCAATTCCTTCATGGCTTCCGCGGTCATGGCCTCGGCCTTGACCTTGGCGTCAGCGTGGGCGGCGACGACCAAATCCTCGAGGATTTCCGCCTCGTCGGGCGCCATCAGCGACGGGTCGATCTTGAGGCCCTTCATCTCGCTTTTGCCGTTCAGGGTGACGGTCACCAAACCGGCGCCGGAGATGCCCTCGACGGTCATCTCGGCCAACCGTTCCTGCATCTCAGCCATCTTCGACTGCATCTGCTGGGCCTGTTTCAGCATCTGACCGATATTCTTCATTAATCGCTATCCTCGCCGTCAAAACCATCATCATCGGGGTCTATGTAACCGCCATCATCGCCGGCAAGCGGCTCGCCCGCGCCCTCGCGGCTGACCACGCGCTCGATACGCGCGCCGGTAAAGGTCTCAAGCGCGGCGCGAACCACCGGGTCCTGCGCCGCCGCGGTGCGTTCGGCC
>JABDJY010000292.1 GCA_013003285.1 Alphaproteobacteria bacterium
AGGGTGGCGAGCAACGCGAGCCGGGTGAGGGGACAATATTACGCCGATCGTTGGCAAACCCGCGATGGCGGGGATTATCTCCCCTCACCCCAACCCCTCTCCCAAGGGAGAGGGGCTTCGGCCCAACTAGTTCCGGCGGCTATGGGCGGAGAACTGCCGGTAGGCGCCGGCGATGTTGAGTGGCAGGAACTCTTCGTAGCGGAACCATTTCTCGTATTTCGGCAGTTTTATGTCGGCCTGCGCCTGTTCCACCGACTTGCCGGCGCGAACCGCGGCGACCACCTCGGTCCACAAATCGTCCATATATTCACGGAACGCGGTGACGCTGGCTTTGTCGCCCAAGCGGCCGTGGCCCGGCACCAGAATGTCGAAATCCATCGCCTCGACACGGCGCAGGGATTCATTCCAATCGGGCAGATAGGCGTCGGGGAAATCGCGGAAAGCGACGCCGCCAACGGGGATGAAATCGACCGCGAAGAGCGCGCGTTGGGCGGGGAAGTTCATCACGATCATATTGTCGGAATGGTTGCGCCCCACATAACGCAGCTCGACCGTTTGGCCGCCCAATTCGATATCGAGCGCATCCTCGAAGGTGATGTTGGGCATCGCCGTCGGCCGCTTCTCGCCGGCAATCACCGGCTTGGCGTTGGCGTGCGCCACCACGACGGCGGTGTCGGCCCACACTTCGCCGCCCGAGCTATGGTCGGCATGGTCGTGGCTCAGCACCAGATATTTGATCTCCTGGTTGAAGCGCGATTTGATCTCGGCCTCGAGCCAGGTCGCCGCGTCGGCGTTGATCGGGTCGGTGGCGATGACGCCGTCGTCGGTGACCAGGAACACCGAATAATGGAAGTTGTTCTGGAACCGGTAGAGATTGGGCGCGATCTCGGTGATCGCGCGTTTGACTTCTGTTTGCGCGAGTTGCGCTTCGCCGGCGTGATTGTGGGTGTCGGCCTGCTGTGCCAGTGCGGGCGTACTCAATAGCGAAACCGCCGCCAGCGCGGCCGTGAGACTTAATCGTTTCATCGTGAAGCTCCCTGAAAAAAACAACGTCCCGTTACCCGAGACAATTTGGAAATTTTAAACGCCCCCGCCCCGCCAACGCTAGCGTGACGAGGGGACTTAATGATCAACAGTTTGGGAGCGCATTTATTCCCCTTAATGCGCTTCGTTCCAATTGTCGCCCACGCCGGCGTCGGCGACCAGGGGGACGGCGAGGTTGGCGGCGGGGGCGGCGGCGCCTTCCATGATGTCGCGCGCGGCCTCGATGGTGGCGTCGACTTCGCCCTCGGGCACTTCGAACAGCAGCTCGTCATGCACCTGTAGCAGCATCTTGGCGCTGAGCTTGTGGCGGGTTAGCGCCGGCGGCATGCGGATCATGGCGCGCTTGATGATGTCGGCGGCCGCGCCCTGGATCGGCGCGTTGATCGCCTGGCGCTCGGCGCCGCCGCGCACGGCGTGGTTCTTATCGGTGATGCCGGATAGGTGGATGCGCCGGCCGAACAGGGTCTCGACATAGCCGTGCTCATGGGCGAACGCGATGGTCTGGTCCATGAAGTCGCG
>JABDJY010000307.1 GCA_013003285.1 Alphaproteobacteria bacterium
CAAAGACAAAGAGCGGCAAACTGATCACGATACCCAACGGCCAAAGGCTGACATCGACCAAATGGCGATTGTTCACCGCGAACACGATCAGGATCAACGCCAACGGTACGGTAATGAGCCAGCGTAATCGTTTCACGGTCTAATCATCACAGTTATAGGGCTATGGGGCACATGGAAGGCCCGGTCATGACGTTCGTGCTCGGTGGTAGAGGCGCGAATGTCGGCTACGCCCCCTATACTACGATTCTGCGTTGAGACGCTCGCGCAATTCTTTACCGGTCTTGAAATAAGGCACAACCTTTTCCGCCACGGAGACCGATTCACCGGTGCGCGGATTGCGGCCGACGCGGGCGCCGCGATGTTTGACCGAGAAGGCGCCGAAGCCGCGCAACTCAACCCGGTCGCCGCGCGACAAGGCAGCGGTTATCTCGTCCAGAATGGTCGCCACGATGCGTTCGACATCGCGTTGGAACAAATGTGGGTTTCTCTCTGCCAGGCGCAGGATCAGATCCGACTTAGTCATCGTTATCCCCGGGATGAAAGTCCAGCACCAATGCGCTCTCCATTTTTCCGTGCGCGGCCTACACCCCCTAGATCGCGACACGAGCAATCTTTCGCGGTCGCTTGACCCGTCAGATCACAAGTCAGGGTGCCAAACAGATAACAGGCCGTCAAGTGTTAGAGCGTTGGAAATTAACGATTTTTCGGTCAGACTGGAAAATACTTCGGAAAGGCCCGAGCGCTCGGCTTTGGGCTGTACCGTAACCGTGGGAATGTCGCGGGGAATTTCTTTTTCCGCGGTCAGCCAATCGCGCGCCGCGGTTTCACCGCCAATCGCATCGACCAGACCATTTTTGACCGCCTGACGCCCGGTATAGACACGGCCGTCGGCCAGCTGCAGCACCTGATCCCGATTCAGCGGCCGCCGTTCGACGACCAGATCGACAAAAAAGTCAAATAAATCAGCAACTAAGGCTTGTGTTGCGGCCCGCGCCTCTTCGGTCAACGGTTCCGTCGGCGACGGCACCGCCTTTAACGGGCCTGATTTCAGGGAGGTCGGTTTGACGCCCAATTTGTCGAGCAAGCTGGTCACATCGACGGTTTGGAACAGCACGCCAATCGATCCGGTGATGGTGCCTTCGCGCGCATATACCCGATCACCGGCCACTGCCGTCATATAGGCCGCCGAGGCGGCGACCGTACCCATCACCGTCACAACCGGCTTTTTTTCGCCCACCACCAATAGCGAGCGGTACAGATCCTCCCCGCCAACAACGGTGCCACCGGGGCTATCCACATGGACGATCAGGGCCCGCACCGAAGCATCGCGGGCAATTTCCGCCAGCAGCGCGTCACGCCTGGGGTCTTCGACGATCAAACCGCCGATGCGCAAGCGCGCAACCGTGTCGCGTTCGAGCAACAGGTCGCTCGCCTGCAAACCGGCAATGATTGTAAGCGCCACGGCGACCAGGGTCGCCGCTTGCCACCACCGCAATTTTCGTTTGAGGCGACGGCGGTCAATCAGGGCATCGGGATCAAACGACATCCATTCTCCGGTCGGTCAGTCCAGCGTTACGACTTTTCGGGCTCGTCACCTTCGGCTGCTTTCTCGTCGCTCTCGGCAGTTTCTTCAGCAGCGTCGGTGGCCGCGTCTTCCGCCGGTTCCGCAGAGGCTTCCTCCGCAACCGGCTCTTCGGCGGTCTCGGCGGCGGCGTCATCCTCCCCGTCACCGGCTTGCATTTCCCGTTCGCGCAACGCCGCGCCGAGAATATCACCCAGGGATGCGCCGCTATCCGACGAGCCATATTGCTTCATCGCCTGCTTCTCTTCGTCGATCTCCTTGGCTTTGATCGACAGGGAGATGCGTCGGCTGCCGGTATCGAAATTGACCACTTTGGCATCGACCTTTTCACCAACGGCGAACCGGTCGGGGCGCTGTTCGGAGCGATCGCGCGACAGATCGGAACGGCGGATAAACGCCGTCAGGCCACCGCTGGTCGTGACCTCAATGCCGCCATCATTCACTTCCGACACGGTGCAGGTGATAACCTCGCCCTTGGCGACGCTGCCGCCGGCCGCGGCGAACGGATCTTCACTGAGCTGCTTGATGCCCAGCGAAATGCGTTCCTTCTCGACATCGACGTCGAGCACCTTGACCTTGACCGTGTCGCCCTTGTTGAAGGCTTCAAGCGCCTGCTCGCCGGCTTGATCCCAAGCGATATCCGAGAGATGAACCATGCCGTCGATATCCCCGGGCAGGCCGACAAACAGGCCAAACTCGGTGATGTTGCGGACTTCACCCTCGACTTCGTTGCCGACCTTGAAGGTCTCGGCGAAGCTATCCCACGGATTGTCCATGGTCTGCTTGAGACCCAGGCTGATCCGCCGTTTGTTGGGATCGACGTCGAGCACCACCACTTCGACTTCCTGCGAGGTCGAGACGATCTTGCCCGGATGAACGTTCTTTTTCGTCCAGCTCATTTCCGAGACGTGGACCAGACCCTCGATACCGGCTTCCAACTCTACGAAGGCGCCGTAATCGGTGATGTTGGTGACCCGTCCGGTGAACCGGCTGTTGATCGGATACTTGGCGCCCACCGCATCCCAAGGATCGGCCTCGAGCTGCTTCATGCCCAGGCTGATGCGTTGGGTTTCGGCATTGAAGCGGATGACCTGCACCTGAACCGTCTGGCCGACTTGCAGGGCCTCAGACGGATGGTTGATACGCCGCCATGAAATGTCGGTGACGTGCAGCAATCCATCGACGCCGCCCAAATCAACGAAGGCGCCGTAGTCGGTGATGTTTTTCACCACACCCTGCAGCACCTGACCTTCTTGCAAGTTGGCGACCAATTCGGTGCGCTCGGCAGCGCGGGTCTCTTCCAACACGGCGCGACGCGACACCACGATATTGCCACGGCCGCGATCCATCTTGAGGATCATGAAGGGCTGCGGGGTGCCCATCAGCGGGCTGACATCGCGCACCGGGCGGATATCGACCTGGCTGCCCGGCAGGAAAGCCACGGCGCCCGACAGATCGACGGTAAAGCCGCCCTTGACCCGTCCGAAGATCGAACCGGACACCCGTTCGGTATTCTCGAAGGCCTTTTCCAGGATTTCCCAAGCTTCCTCGCGGCGCGCCTTTTCACGGCTAAGCACCGCCTCGCCATTGGAATCCTCAAACCGTTCGACAAAAACTTCGACCTCATCGCCCACGCTAATTTCTGCGGGCTGCCCGGGTGCGGCGAATTCCTTCAAGGAAACGCGGCCTTCCGATTTCAATCCGACATCGATTAAGGCGGCATCGTTCTCGATGGCGATGACGGTGCCTTTAACGACGGTGCGCTCAAGCGAGCTGCTCCCGCCAAAACTCTCTTCCAAGAGAGCGGCGAAATCTTCAGTGGCGGGCATACCTTCAGGTGTAGCGGCAGTATCAGTCATGTGTGTGTGGGTCCTTTAACGCAAATACATAATCTTGCCAGCCGGTTGGCTCCGGCGGTCTTATCGTTTTCCGCGCCTGCCCGGACCATCCAGACATACCAGCGGTGAAAACGTCGTGGTCGCGACCAATGCTATTCGGACCGTTCACTTTCGATATGGTCCAACGCTTCTTGGAAAACGGCGTCGGGTGATTTATCGGAAGTGTCGATCACACGGGCATCGACCGCCTTCAGCGGAGATACCTTCCGCGTACGATCTCTTTGATCCCGTTGCTCAATATCAGCCAGGACGGCGGCATATGTACTCTCCAAGCCGTTTTCCTGCAACTCTTTAAAACGCCGCTTGGCACGCACTTCCGGGCTCGCCGTTATGAACAGTTTATGGTCGGCATCGGGGCAAACCACGCTGGCGATGTCGCGGCCATCGAGAACGGCACCGATTTTGCCCCCCGGGGGCTTATGGGCGAAATTCCGCTGAAACGTGAGCAATTCCTTGCGCACATCGCCGATTGCCGCCACCACCGAAGCCGCGTCGGCGACTTTCTCCGTATATAGGTCGCCGGTATCGACATTCGCCGGATCCAGCGCGCGGGCCGCCGCAACCGCTGTTTTCAGGTCGTTTGGGTCGCCGCCGGCCTGCAAAATTCCATAGCCAACCGCCCGGTAAAGCCGGCCGGTATCGAGAAACGCCAGGTCGAAATGGGCCGCCAGGCGCTTCGCCAGGGTGCCCTTGCCCGCGGCGGCAGGACCGTCGATGGCGATAATCATGGCGCGAAAGACCTAAACATCGGGCGCGATCTCCGCACCGAGCGCGGACATGGCGCCGGCAAAATCGGGGAAACTGGTCTCGATCGAGCTCGCATCGTCGATCGAAATTGGCGCCTCGCTGGCCAGGCCGAGCACCAGAAAGCTCATGGCAATGCGATGGTCCAGCGCCGCCGCGATGGCCGCCCCGCCCGCCGGCGCCTTACCCGTACCGTGAATGGTCAGGCTATCGGCGCCTTCCTCGACGACGACACCGCACGCGATCACGCCCGCCGCGACGGCCGCCAAACGGTCGCTTTCCTTATGACGCAGCTCGCCGACGCCGTGAAACACAGAGGTGCCGGTGGCGCAGGCCGCGGCCATGGCGAGTACCGGATATTCGTCGATCATCGCCGGCGCCCGCTCGGCCGGCACTTCGACACCCTTAAGCTGACTGGCCCGAACCGTAAGGTCGGCGACCGGTTCGCCCCCTTCGATGCGCTCATTATCCCAACTCAGATCGGCGCCCATCTCGGCTAACGTCGTATAGAGCCCGGTCCGGGTCGGGTTGGTGCACAGGCCAGGCAGGCTGATTTCCGATCCCGCTACCAGCAGCGCAGCCACAGCGGGGAATGCCGCCGAACTGGGGTCGGCGGGCACGGCGATCGCCGCCGGGATTAATTCGGGCTGGCCGGCGACGGTGATCCGGCGGCCGTTCCCCTCTGCCACAACACGGATATCGGCGCCGAAATGGCTGAGCATACGCTCGCTATGGTCGCGCGTCGGGGTCGGCTCGACGACGCTGGTCTCGCCCGGCGCGTGCAGGCCGGCCAGAAGGACCGCCGATTTCACCTGAGCGGACGCCACCGGCAAGGTATAGGCCGTCGGCCTGAGATCGTCGCTGCCGGTCACCGTAAGCGGCATGCGGTCGCCCTCGTTAGCCTGGAAGGTCACCCCCATCGCCGTCAGGGGCGTGACGACCCGGCCCATGGGGCGCGAGCGCAGGGAGGCGTCGCCGGTCAGCACGGTCGAAAACCCATGCCCCGCCAACAGGCCGCATAAGAGGCGCGCCGCGGTGCCGGAATTGCCCAAATCGATCACATCGTCGGGTGGTGTCAGGCCGCCGACTCCAACGCCGTTGACCCGCCAGGCGCCCGGTCCGTCGCGGGTGACCGTGACGCCAAGGGACTGCAGCGCCGCCGCGGTGTGGCGCACATCGTCACCCTCAAGCAGACCGCTGATCGCCGTCTCGCCCACCGCCAATGCGGCAAACATCAGGGCGCGATGGGAAATCGACTTGTCGCCGGGGACCCGTAAAGCACCACGCAACGGCCCGCCACGCCGGGCGGTGAGCTTGCTGGTCGCTATGGTATTCGGTTCTGTCATGGGCAATCTCGCTGGTCCGGTGCCATAGCACAGAAGCTTGTGGTCGGCTATTGGCGTTACGCAACGGCCGCCGTAAAACACCGCCGCGTGATTTTGCTTTTGACAGGCGGCGGCGATCGTGGCACACGGCAGCGCTTAACCCGTCGGAGGATTGACAGTGGCGAAACCGGAATGGGGCGTGAAGCGGACCTGCTTGGCCTGCGCAACACGTTTCTATGATATGCGCAAGAAACCAATCTTGTGCCCCAGTTGCGGCGTTAAGTTCGACGTGGAGACCATCTTCCGGCCGCGGCGTTCACGCGCACCCGTTGATGAACCAGTGGCGGCAGCGGCGACGGCGGCAGCAGTGAAACCCGAAACGCCGGCGGCCGAAGGGGATGACGGTGACGATCTCGAGAAGGAATTGGCCGCCTTGGCCGATGACAGCGTCGACGATGACGACGATGATGATGATGCCGCCATCGAAGACACTTCCGATTTGGCCGACGACGACAGCGACGTACCGATCGTGCCCAAGGATATCAACGACGAGAGTAACTAGTTCTAAGGAATTATAGGCTGAATTATCGCTTGCCTTCGATGCCGCTATGGGTATCGTCGCCGGCGAAATTCGCCACACGTAAAATGGGGCCGTAGCTCAGTTGGGAGAGCGCTACAATGGCATTGTAGAGGTCGTCGGTTCGATCCCGTCCGGCTCCACCAGAATCAGCCCATAGGGCCAATTGTCAGCGGCGGGTTGCGAAAGCAGCCCGCCGTTATTTTTATCGGCCCCGGTCCGAAAGAAATCTGAGATGACACAACAGCCGCAAAGCACTGCCGATCAGACGCGTCGGGCCTATGTGATCATCGGCTGCGCGCTGGCCATCGTTGCCATCGCCGCCGGCATCCAACAGTCTTTTGGTCTGTTCGTGCGGCCGATCAGCCAGGAACTGGGCTGGGGTCGTGAAGTCTTGTCCCTGTCGCTGGCCACCCAGGCGCTGATGATTGGATTGGCGACGCCCCTCATGGGCGCCGCCGCCGATAAATGGGGCGCGGCGCGAGTCATGATGGCCGGCGGCTCCCTTTACGTCATCGGCCTTATACTAATGTCTCTGTCGGCGTTACCCGTCACCATGTTTGTCACCGCCGGCTTGCTGATCGGTATCGCCGCCGCCTCGTGCGGCATGCCGATGATCCTGTCGGTGGTGGGCCGGAATGTCAGCGCCGAGAAACGCTCCATGTGGCTGGGCACGGTGACCGCCTGCAGCACGCTGGGCCAGCTGCTGATCGTGCCGTTCAGCCAGCAGGTGATCGGTCGCTTCGGCTGGATTTCCGCCCTGATCGCGCTGGCCTTTGTGGTTGCTCTGATCATCCCCCTGGCCCTGACTGTCATGCGGATCGGCAGCGGCAGGGCCGAGGCCCCGTCGACGCAAAAGCTCGGCGAAGCCCTGCTCGAGGCCCGCAGCAATTCGGGCTATATCATGCTGATCGTCGGCTTTTTCGTGTGTGGCTTTCAGGTGCGTTTTATCGCCGTCCACCTGCCGGCCTATTTGGGCGACCTCAACTTGACGGCCGAGTTGGCGGCAACCGCCCTGGTCGTCATTGCGGTGTTCAACGGCATGGGCTCCTGGGGGTTCGGCTATCTGGGCGGCCATTTCCGCAAGAAATATCTGCTGTGTTGGCTCTATGGGCTGCGATCGGTGGCGCTTTATGTGTTCATCACCACACCGGCCAGCCCGGCCAGCGTGATGATCTTCTCCGCCGTCATAGGGTTGCTGTGGCTCGGCACGGTGCCGCTGACCAGCGGCATCGTCGCGCAGATTTTCGGCACACGTTATATGGCCACGCTCTTTGGCATCGTCTTTCTCAGCCACCAGCTCGGCAGCTTCAGCGGCGTCTGGCTGGGCGGGCGCGTCTTCGACAGCACCGGCTCTTACCAAAGCGTCTGGTGGATCTCGATCGCCCTGGGCCTGGTCGCGGTGGCGGTACACGCCGGCATCAAGGATTCACCGGTGGCCCGGCTGCAGGCGGCGCAGTAGTTGGCCCTGATCAGACTCAACCCGATCACCGAGTTTGGTTTCCCGATGTTAACTGATAAATCGGCTGAACCGCCGCATTTTTATAATAAATATTTCCTAAACATAGAATTATAGATAAATTAATATCGCATTACTCAAATGTTTTTCCTATAAATCGGCGTAACAAAAAGATAATTATTTACAATAAGGCTTTCGCACAGCGATTTCTCTTATACAATTCCGGCCTATTCACGCGTATAGGCCAGAGTATCTCTCTGCGCCTGTGTTCTATTATAAGGAACCAGGGTCATGAAGGTCATTGCAGTCACCTCGCAGAAGGGGGGCACCGGTAAAACAACATTGTCGGGTCACCTGGCAGTGCAGGCAGAGCGGGCCGGCATGGGACCGGTCGTCATGGTCGATTGCGATCCGCAAGGCAGCCTGACCAATTGGTGGAATTTCCGCCAGGTCGAAACGCCGATCCTGGTGCAGACCAGCCTGGCCAAACTGGGCGAGGATTTGGAATCGCTGCGCGAGTCCGGTATTCAGCTGGTCATCATCGACACGCCACCGGCCATAACCTGGACCATCGTCAACGTCATCAAACTGGCCGATCTGGTGGTCATACCGGTACGGCCCAGCCCGCATGATTTGGCGGCGACCGGATCGACCGTCGACCTCATCGGGGGCTTGGGCAAGCCGCTGATATTCGTGGTCAATAGCGCCAGCCAGCGCGCCCGCATCACCACCGAGGCGGCGGTCGCGCTGTCCCAGCACGGCGCCGTCGCCCCCAGCATTATTCACCACCGCACCGATTTCGCCGCCAGCATGATCGACGGGCGAACCGTTATGGAATTGCCGCGCGCGGAGCGGTCTACCGACGAAATCGAGCGGCTCTGGAT
>JABDJY010000320.1 GCA_013003285.1 Alphaproteobacteria bacterium
GTGCGATCTCAACCGCAGGCGGTTCGACCACGACTGGCTCCACCGGTAGCGCGGGCGGTTCTGCTGGCGCCTTCGCAGGTGTTGGCACCGGCGGTGGCGGTTCGACCTTCGTCACGACCGCTTTCGCTACCTCCGGCGGCGGCGGCAGGAAAACCGCAGCCAGATCGGGCTCCCGCGTAATTTCCACCGGCTCACTCGAAATAACCGGCGGCGCTTCGGGCGGCAGCGCCGGATCAGCCGAAAGGGTCATCGCCAACAGGAGAACCGCCAGGGTCAGCGAAAGGCCCAGCGATACCGCACTGGCCGCTATGCCTTTACGCTGCCCCATCACTGGGTCGCGAATTCCGCCGCCAGAAATTCCATCTCCTCGGCAAGGTCGAGAAGCTGCCGGCGCCGGTCGGCGGTCGGCTGGACCGAGTCCGCTGCCGTCACCGATCCCTCACCCAACACTTCGGCACGGCGCTGCGCCACGGCCAGATCTACCGTCGCCCCCTCAGGCGGCGGCACGACAACATTATGCGCTTCGCGAACCGGAACTTTGATTTCGGGTATCGCGGGCAACGGCGCCTCGACAACCGGCACCGGCGGGGTCACCTTCACCTCAGGCTCCGGCGTGGAAAAACGCGTGGCCAAATCGGCGGTAACGATGATGGGCGCATCGACGATAGCCGGTTCTTCCGGCGCTGACGGCACTACCTTATCGAGGGTTTTCTCCGCCGCCGCGCTCACATCGTCCAAACTCGGCAACGATACATCGAAACCATTATCCCGATTGGCGACCAGATAGACCAAGGCCACGGCCACAACCACGTTAAAGACGATAAATTTCATGAGTTCATACCTCGCTCGATAAGGCGACTGACGGGCTGCTGCAGCCGCTGTTTGCCATGGGCGACCACCAGGATCGTGCGCAACGCCGCCGATAGGGGCAGGCCGATAACCGTGGTCATGAAGGCCAAGCTGAAACTTGCGGTCAGTTCGCGGATGATGCCCTGCACCGTGTCCGGCGTGAGCGCCTGCCCGGCCAGACTGCCGATGCCCAGACTGATGCCGAACAATGTGTAAGTCAGCGCCAGGGTGGCGACGCCGCTGGCCAGTTGCACGCCGGTCAGAAACCAGAAGTCGGCAACGTCGCCATCGCCGCGCGTGCGCCGTAGCTGCACCAGGCAATAGGTGGTGGCCAGAACCAGCAGGGTCAGCAGACCAACGAAACCGGCGCCGAGCACGTCGAAGGCCCAACTGGCGACATCGTCGATCTGCAATGACCACACCACGGTCAGACCCGCGGCGATCAACACCAGCCCACCCAGAAGGTAGCTCGTCGCTTGGGATCCGGCGGCGAACATATCGGTTAGGGCGCGCATGTTAACGCCGTCCGGTGCGGGCGTTCATGACCGCCTGGGTCGACAGGCCGATCTCGCTCAGCCAGTGATCGGCAACCGAGCGGTTTTTCTCCACCGAGGCATGCACCACGAAGGTCAGATCGTAATTATCGAAGGCGGCGCGCACCAGCGGCCGGTTCTTGCCGATCAGGGATTTGTCGCGCAGCACCTGGCGCTCGAGATCGACCAGCCGTGTGCGGGCAATCTCCATCCGCCCCTGGCGCTGATTATTGTCGATATCGCCCGACAGCAGGGTCTCGATCATGATCGCCCGTTCGCGCTCCATATTCTCCAGCGTGCCGGCGTTCGCCGGGACCGCAAGCGCGGTCAACACGATGGCGGTGGCCGTTCCGGCCAGTACTCGTTTCAGATTCGTCATCATTGCCTCCTTCATTGTCGTGTGGTGAAAAATTCGACCGCCGAGGTGACCTGGTTGGGTCCGTCCTCATCCGCGTCGATATCGATTTCCGCATAGGCGTCGCTGTCGATGCCTTCCGACAGGGCCAAGGCGTCGAGCGAGACCAGCTTGGCCATGTGACCCAGGATCGCGCGTTCCTGATCGACCACCGCCAGATCGCCCTGGTTCTCCGCAATCAGTTGACGCAGATATTCAGCGCGGGTCACCGGCTGCCCGTCGATCGCCGGCGCGGCGTTCATGGGATGGGCATTGATCGCGGCGACCAATTCCTGCACGGCGCTGAGGTTCTTGGCATATTCGCGCGCATAGCGACTTTCCGACGCCGCCGCCGACGTCAGCAACCGTTCGTCGATCTGGCTCGCCGAGGCTTCGAAACGTTCACGGGCCGCCGTCTGTTTGGCGATGAAGGCCGCCTTTGCCGGCGTCGTGGCGCGCCGTTGACGGTTCAAATTCTCCAATAGCCGCTCATACAGCCTAACCTTGGTGGCCGCGCGTTTGCGGCGGATCTCCTGGTTTTCGCGCATCAACTCAATGTAGTTGCGCTTCTCGTTCAGAAACTGATGCTGCAGGTCGAGGCGGATATCGGCGTCGTCGGTGCGCTCGATGGCCCTCTGCAGATCGGCCAGGGTCGAACGTTTGAACGCCACCTGCTCGTCCAAGCTCACCAATTCCTGCGCCAGGCCCGAGCGGGCAAAGTCGTTATCGACCGCTTTGCGCAAAAAATCGCCGGGCAACTGCATCAGTTTTTCGCTGGCCACGGGCGCCCATTTTTCGGCCGCCGCGGCCGTGCCCGCGGGCGCCGCCGCCGTTATGGCGAGCGCCATAACGGCGACAGCGAGCCACTCACCGGCCAGATTGGTACTTCGTAAAGTCAAAATTTTCATAGCAACGCTCCAAGCTAGGGACCGAACGGGCCGGGCTTATTTGTCTTTCCAGTGGTTGAGACGACGCATCTCGCTCTTCAAGCTGTCATTGACGTTGAGCGCGGCGAACTGGCCGAAACTGATCGAATCGGTGCGCCCCAACAGCACTTCGGTGGTCTCGATGAAGGACGAGCCGTCACCGAAGTAGAGATCGTTGTCGGGATAGGTTCCCTTAAAACCCTCGAAGGTGCGCCGCGCCTGTTCCACGTCACCGCCCTTGAAATAATTAAGCGTGGCGAGCGCATGGACGCGCATGCGTTCGGGCAGCGGGACCGCCGTGGTGGCCGACCCCAGATTGGCGCCGCAACCGTCGAGCACGCGGGCTGAATTGAGAAACGCGCCGGCCGAAGCCCGACTACGCGCCTGATTATCCAAGGTCAGGCCTTCGTCGCGGCAGGCCTCGAACGCGTTGATGGCTTGAACCTGCTCGAAGCGCTGCTCGCGGAACGACACATCGTTCAAGGGATCGGAGTTGCCGGTGAGCGAACAGGCGCCGAGCAACAACGCCGCCCCCGATAGGGTCGCGAACCTGCGCAATGATCTGGTTGGGTGGGTGGTGTGAAGGTCTAAGGTCATACTCGTCTCCTTTGGTCATGAATTGCTAAATCGCCGTTCAAAATGCGGCGGCGGTACATCTGCTGTAGTCGCTGAACCTTCGCGACATAGGGCCGGGTCGCCGGAATGACCCTGGCGTTGGGCGGACGGCCGACCGCCGATCCGCCGTTGTAATGGGACAGGGCCAGGTCGGTACGGCCGCCATAGCGGCGCTGCAGGCGTTTGAGGAAATGCAGACCCAGGCGGATATTGGTGCGCGGGTCCCACAGCCGGTCGGCCGCGATGCCGTATTCGCCACGCGCTGTCGCCGGCATAATCTGGAGGACGCCACGAGCGCCGACCGGGCTGAGCGCGCGGGGATTAAAGTTCGATTCCGCATGAGCAACGGCGAGCGCCAGCGACGGTGAGACACCCAGATTGTTGGCCTCGCGCACCACCATCGACATGATCCGTCCGCGGCCCACCGGGCGCGCCGACACGCGGGTGATCGATGCCGGCGTCGCCGAGGCGCAACCGGTGGTGAGCGCGACGACGCTCGCGCTGACCAATATCTGCCTCCGGCTAATCATTTGCCGGCCGCCTTGGCGGCTTCGATCGCCGTTCGCCAGCGGTCGTCCAAATTGGCGATCACCAGATTGACCGCCGAAATGCGGTCACGCGCGGCCATCACTTGGGCCAGCCGCACCGAAGGGTCGATGGCAAGCACAATCCGGCGTTCCCCGGCATCGCTGACCGTCGCCGGATCAATGGGGTTGAGATCGGTATCGAAAAAACGTTCGCCGTCGAAGATAACGATCTGATCGTCGCCCGTCGGCAAAACCGAAGCCGGCCGGTCTTGTGTGGTCTGCACCAGCCGGATGGCCTCATAAGTTTTCGCTTCACCGGACCCGCCACCCATGGAGACCAGAGTGAGGACCATGATCGAGAAAAAGCCCATGGCCAACGCCAGTGCGACTTCGGTCATCGCACCGTCTTCGCCGCCATGAGAGATCATTGGATTACGCATCTCAGCTCCTCACCTTGTGTCCCGGCGCATGTTTTCGACCACCGCCCAGGTCATGCGGCCATTCACCGGCAGTGCGGAATCGCGCTGGTAGTCGCGTAGCGCCGCGCGGGTCTGATCGGTCAAAACGCCGTCGATAGGGCCAGGGTCGTAGCCCAGGCCGAACAACCGTTCTTCGGCTTCCAACACCGTGGGATGGCCCTTGGCGGGCACCGGGCTGATCGAGGTGACCGGGCGATCTTGAATGTCGCGTACTGGCGCCGGAATACGGGCCGGCGCTGAAATCACCACCGGGGAAATCACCACCGGCGTGGTGGACACGAACAGGGCGCCGGTTTCCGAAGCCACCGCCTGATAGGTAAGCACCGAGCCGCGCGTGGTCTGCCGCAATGTGCCGCGGATCAGAATATCGGCGCGCAGATTGGCCTGTAGATCGCGCAGGCGCTCATCGCGCGCCGCGCTGGGTTCGGTGGTTGCGTCGATATCGGCGATCAGATCGCCCACCGCGTCGCGGGCAACAAACCGGAAACGCCCGCGCGACTGGCGCTGCAAGGCGATCAACAGCCGGTCATTTATATAGTTGGCCTCGGCCGCATCGATCGGCCCCACCGCTTCGGTGAAGGATTTGATGGCGATGGCCGGTTGGGAATAGCCGCTGCCGGCGGGAACAGCGCTGAGATCGGCCCCCTCAAGGCCCCGGGCGATTTCGCCCGCCAGGGCCTCGACGGTACGGTCGGTGACTCCAGCGGCCGCCCGATCCATCGACAACCAGGTCAGAACCGACGCGACGATCCACAACAGACCCAGCACCTTCACCGCGTGCTTCCGAAACTGTCGGTTTACCGTCATGACTATCTCCCCGCAGGACCGCGATTAACCGGTCTGACGCTGCCAGCTGCCATCGGGCATGCGGCAGGCGGTCCCGGTGACCTGCTCCTCGTAACCGCCGAGGAAGACCCAGGACGTGTACTCACGACAATCGCGGCGATCGGCCGTGCGATAGGTGCGCGTCGGGGTCACCTCATAGCGGTTGCCGGTGTCGGGATTATTCCAGATCACCGTCTGACCGGTACGGCCGGTCTCCAGCGTGTGCTGAACCCGTGCCTGATCGACCGGCTCCATGCTGCGGCCAATGGAACCGCCGATGACAGCGCCGGCGGCGATACCGCCGACGATGGCCGCCGTGCGGCCGCTGCCGCTGCCGATCGCGCTGCCGCCGAGACCACCGACCAAGGCGCCGACAATGGCGCCGCCGATAGTCGGCGAAATGCTGACATCCGACCGGCCACCATGGCCGTGGCGATAATGGCCGTGGGTCGGACGCGACACATAGACTGTCCGCCGCACGTCGCGATGACGTCGCACATGATGGTGCCCATGGTGCCGCTGATAGTGGCGCTTGTGACGGCGAACCTTGTGCTTGAACTTGTGATGACCATGGCCATGGCCATAACCATAGGCTGGCGCCCAGCGGGGCGGATCGGCCACCGCGGTCGGGGCGGCGAAGGGCATGGTGACAATCGCAGCAGCCAAGGCGACCGCCAGGACACTCATTCGTTTGGTTGAATTCGACATTTTCACTCTCCTACTCGAAGACAGAAAGGGGGGGAGGACGGGCGCCTAGTAGCGCCCGCCAGAAACTTCGACCTGACCCAGGATGATCCGCACGATCTGTTCGGCCAGCTCCGGGTTACGGCGGTCATGGCCACCATGGTCGCGATGGTCATGGGATGTGCGATGGACATCCCGGCCCCGACGCTGATGGCGCGGCGCACGCAGCTTCACTTTGATCGATTCGATGAACGCACGACCCCGAACGTCGA
>JABDJY010000339.1 GCA_013003285.1 Alphaproteobacteria bacterium
GGAACCGGGTGTAAACCTGCCGTAAATCGGCGTGCGTGATGACGGCGGGAGTTGACCCATTCCGGACATGGCAAACTATTCATGTAGAAGCTCACATCACACGCCTCAACAGGGCAGTATAGCCCTATTGCAATCGCCAGCTAATTCAAATCTATAGCGGCTGCTCGCATTCAAGGCGATAGAACACCGCCCAAGAAGGCGCTTTATCCATCAAAAAGTGAGTGCTGCTGTTATCTATCGGATTGCAACCTTTATCCGCCAGATCAGCTAACCCGTCGTGGCAAAAGATTTCGCTAGTAACCGCTTCGCCCTGACTAAAGCGTACCAGCAAGCCCCCCGTCTGCTGGTCTCTTCCGCAACCAAGGAATGCAAACTCCCGTCCTTGACCAGGTTGGTCACAATCAAACCTGTCGAGAGTTGCGAAGGTAATCGCTGCCTCTGGTGCCTTTTCTACCAAAAAGTTTTCGACATTTGTTTGCAAACATTGTGCATCAAGCTCGGCCAGCGCTTCGTCACATAGCCCCGGCGTTGCCTTTACTGTCCCCTGATTTTGCAAAACCGCAAGCGGATCGCTGTTTTTGGCGTGAGAGCAACCAAGGAAAGTACTACCGGCTGTTGCACCCTGAGCGACAGCCAAGGTAGTAAAAGACAATACTAGCGCCGCTGCTACAATTATCGCTCGCAGAATACTACGCATGATTATTTTTTCCCGTATTGCATTTGCTTTGTGGTTGGCAGAGTAAATCATGTTAGCTCCAACGGAAGTTTGACCTCGATCAAAAATACAGTGATTAGCGATAGCAGTTTGTGATGACTGCTTTTGGCTGAGGGTGTTGAAGAACAGCTTTGTTCGGCTCGATATGGCGTGATTCTGTGTCGCTGACGTTGTTGGCGATGGAGAACGGCGATGATGGGCGAACGAGTTGGTCAACAAGACCGTCTTTTCTATGAGTTCTGCCTGGAAGATCGCGTTCCTGCCGATCATCTGTTGCGCCGGATAGACGCGGTTCTCGACCTGAACTGGCTGCGCGCGGAGCTGGCGCCATACTACAGCCACACGGGCTGTCCGTCAGTCGATCCCGAGCTGATGATCCGCATGTTGCTGGTAGGATACTGTTATTCGATCCGTTCGGAACGCCGGTTGTGCCAGGAGGTTGAGATGAACCTAGCCTACCGGTGGTTCTGCCGGTTGGGGCTGGAAGACCGTGTGCCGGATCACTCGACCTTCTCGGTCAACCGCCATGGCCGCTTCCGCGACAGCGATATTCTGCGCAAGGTGTTCGAAGAGGTTGTCTGCACCTGTATGGGCGAGGGCCTGGTCGGCGGCGAGGGGTTCGCCGTCGATGCGTCCGTGATCGAGGCTAATGCCAGCCGTTTCGCGCGCGTTGAAGGCAGCGAGGTCGACTGGACCGACGCACAGCGCGCGCTGCGTCCGGTCGAGGCGTATCTGGCTGCGCTGAACAGCGACGATCCACCGATCAACCCTAAGCAAAAACCCAAGGCGATGTCACCAACGGATCCGGCGGCGGCGTGGACGACACGTGGCCGTCACAAGGTGATGTTCGGCTATAGCCTGAACTATCTGATTGACCTGGAGAACGCGGTCATTGTCGATGTCGAGGCGACACCGACGCGCATCTCCAAGGAAGTCGGTGTTGCCCAAACCATGATCGAGCGAGTGGCCGAACGTTTTGCGCTCAAGCCCAAGCATGTCGCCGGCGATGTCGCCTACGGCACCAGCGCCATGCTCGGCTGGCTGGTCGACCATGATATGGACCCCCACATCCCGGTGTGGGATCAAGCCAAGGTCGCGCCGGAGGGCAAGTTCACCCGCGCCGATTTTACTTACGACCGCAAGCGCGACCGCTACATCTGTCCCGCCGGCAAGGCGCTTAAGACCTCGGGCAACGTTGTCGATGGCAGCGCCATCAAATATATGGCCAAGCGCAGCGACTGCGCCGCTTGCCCGCTCAAACCGCAATGCACCTCCGGCCGCGAACGACGCCTCTCGCGCGATGTGAACCAGGACGCTCGTGACCACACCCAGACGCTGATGCAGTCCGAGGCCTATGAGGTCTCCAGGGACGAGCGCAAGAAGATCGAGCGCCTGTTTGGCGAGGCCAAGACCAATCTGTCGCTAACACGCTTACGATTACGCGGGCTCGCCGGCGCGCGCGACGAGTTCCTGCTGGCGGCCATCACCCAGAACCTCAAACGCCTGGCGGCGATCGTCGCCATACCGCCGCCCAAACTCGCAATCTCTTAATCCGATGGATAAAAAGCAACCGCAACCGCCCCCTAACCCAAATCCAACCCGATAGCCCGCCGGGGCGGCAACAAAACGTCCGCTGATACTAAGAGCGAACGCAAAAAACCCGCCTCAATCCGTGTTCTTCAACACCTTCAGCCAAAACCTGCCGTTCAGCAAAAGCTAATATATTGCCAAGTTTCAAAGTAAAAGTTAAGTTCAATGCGCCAAAAAAACAGATTGCCAGGCATCGAAGGCCGAACCGGCAAGTCTAATTATTCTCCTTATTGCCGCCTTTAAGCGGACATCGCGGCGTTGTTTTCGTTGGTGATGTAGATGCGGTTGTACAGAAAGTTGTCGCATAGCAACATTCGATGCCGAAGATGCCGATCGCCACAACACCGAGACATAACCTACGACATTGCTTGGCTCAAAACTGTTTAGACCTACCCAAAATTAGACGCTTGTTGAAGTTTGTGCCGAATGTTGAGGAGATTCTTAACTTATTTCAAATAGTAACGGATTGGTAATCGCTCCATCAATGTCCGTCGAAATCGCAAGGCTAAATATGGAGATTAAAAAAGCTTCGCTCGAGGAAATGCACAAACGCATTTCGCGTTACAGTCGTTTACTTCCAAACCCAGAGCAAAAAGTCGATTCACGCCTACGCAACCACAAACGCGAACTTTTTAGCGTGATCGGACAGGGTGTCTCCGAAGATCCGTACAATTCAACGGCGATCGACGATGCCGAAGATTTTCATATAACTTACGTTCGTGCCAAGCCAGGTAATGGCGCGGCTTTGCATGCGCACTCTACTGTCGAAGTATTTATTCCGTTGAACGGCAATTGGACAATTTATTGGAATGAGGGCGAAGATCAGGAAATGTATACCCTTTTGCCTTTTGATTGCATTTCAGTGCCGGCGGGCGTTATGCGCGGTTACCTCAACACCGGTCCAGTCGCCGGTCTGATGATGAATATTGTCGGTGGCACGGACCCCGGTAAAGTGACCTGGGCGCCCTCTGTTCTTGAAGAATCTGCAGCCACGGGACTTAGTCTAAATTCCGAAGGTGAGCTAATTAATGCCAATAAAGAATCGGCTGACAGGCGAGAAAAAGTGGCGATGGCTGGCTCCACTTACAGTTCCGAAGAACTCGACGAGAGAGCTTGCTTAGATGAGATAACTGCAGCGTCTGTGACTAGTGCTGATCGTGGCGAGGAAGAACCCAATACAAGATCTTCCCGCAATTCCGCGACACTTCCTGAAGGTACTCTGGTTTTGAATCCGTCAGAGGCGCGGCAAATTGACGAACCAGGAGAGCAACCATCGCGGTTGTCAGATGAACCTGCAGAGCAGATTGTCACCGGTGTAGATTTAGACCTAATGGGGTCGGCCGAACCATCGCCGATAGACCAGGCACTGATGCAAACGTCAGATTTCTCGGATACGGAACTCACAGCGTCGACAGAGCAGTCAATCTTCCAAAGTAAGACCGATATCGTGCCAAAATCGGAAGTCGCTGCGAGCATGCCAACTGAGAATAGTTTGGCTTCAGCAATGTTACGTGTTGACGCACGTGCGGCGGAAGAAACAGAAGAACTAGCAACAACGGATCGGCCTGTCGGCCCTGTAGAGCAACACCGTAAGGGTTTGGTTGAACCATCACCCAAGGCCCAAGCGCCAAGACCTGTGCCTGTTTTGCCCGGTGCAGAATCCGCAGAGCCGCTGCAGGAGGACATCACTGCAAACTTTGATCCAGGGATTCTGAAACCGAGACGTGTTTTAGTTAGTTGGACTAAGTTTCTAATTGTTGCGACCGTCGTTGTTGGCGCGGTGGCAATTTCGACGATCGCGATGAATAAATATTTTGAAAGCGCTCGCCTGGTTACGGTAAATACACAGCCTGTGACTAGTGCTGGTCTTGGCGAGAAAATACCCAATGCAAGCGCTTCCCGAACCTCCGAGGCGATTCCTGAAGAAACCCCGGATTTGAACCTATCGGTAACGCGGCAAATTGACGAACTAGGAGAACAACCATCGCGGTTGTCAGATGAACCTGCAGAGCAGATTGTCACCGGTGTAGATTTAGACCCAATGGGATCGGCCGAACCATTAACTGTGGACCAAGAAACGGTGCCAGTGGCGGCTTTGTCGAGTACAGAAATTGCAACGACACCAGAGCAGGACATCACTGATCAAAGTACCGATATCACACCGCCGCCAGAGCTTGCAGCGATTGCAATGTCGGAAAATATAATTGCCCCGCCAACTCCGCCATTAACATTGCCAGCCGAGAAAGCCGAAAAAACTACGGCGCGGCAGCCGGCGCCAAGCTTAGCGGAAAAACAGCCAGCGATTGCTGACAGTCTTGCTTGGCGAATCCAATTAGTTTCTCTGAGTAAACAAACGGATGCTGAGGCGGTGTGGACAAGGCTGCAGCAGGCAAACCCAGACTTGCTGGATAGTCTGACGCTGCATGTACAGTCGGCCAGGATCACAAAAAATACATTTTATCGAGTGCAAGCAGGCCCGTTAGAGGACCGGGCATCAGCTGCTTTGCTGTGCAACTCTTTGAAATCGAGAAATCAGGATTGCGTAATTGTCGCTCCCTAAGGCGCTTTAATAATTACCTCGATGTCCTTTCCAGGAAGCGTGCTGGAGCACTTTGCTACCTGTATCGTTTCCCATTGATATGCCGCAATTTCCGTCACCTGTAGGCACTTTAAATTTTAAAAATGAAACGCTTGCTCAACGCACTGACTAGCTGGTGTTGTTGTCGGTGTGGTTTGGATTTCAATTATGTTAGCCGATCAAAGCCTCGATAGAAAAAACTTTCCAGGGAACGCAGAATGATCACAGAGTTCCGGCGGTTGGTGTTTTCGTCCAGCGAATTGGAAAGCGCCATAAAGGATTTCAATAGCGAAAAGGTCAGAAAATTACCTGTTGGCGATATTGTCGGGATAGAGATCTTTGGTGAGCCACACATATGTGCTCGGATACGAGTGGGGAATTTTTATGACAATTCCGAAGAACAAGAGGTTGTGATTGATCAAACCTATCTTGTTGCTGCCATGCTTTATCGCTGTATGCAGAACCGGATTCCTATGCCCAAATCACCAAAGAAGACGCTTGAGTGCGAAGGCGATGGGCTAGCGTTAAGCTTCTCAATCAATGCTGATCCGCAACCGGTCAAAGATTCTGATACCTAGCTCGAACGCTCAGAACCGCGCGGAATGTTTGGAGTCCGAATTTGTGCGCCGCGATAATGATGTCTATTTTGGGTCAACTCCGGTCGTAATCTCTCATGTCAGATCACGACAGGTTTACACCCGATTCCTGACATCGTCGGTTTCACGACCGTTGTTGAGGGTAATCCGGTCGTGATCGACAACCCTCGCTGACGGCAATTTCTAGCCAAACCAGACATTGCAGTTTTCCTTTTCGGTCGCCGAGAGGTCGAAATCTAATCTGCTTTTCTTCGTTGAAATATCGGCGCAGAATACTAATGGTCGGTGCCTATCCGCGAATATAACTGTTTTGGGTTGCGCTGATTTTCTGACCATCGGAGATAAATCGGAGCACAACATGCCGGTCGCGAATTACGATGATGTGCCTAAGATCCTCATGCGAGCGGGCGTGACGGGCAGATGGATCTCGGGTCATGAACAGGGTGCGGCGAGCGTTGGTGTCCTGCGAAACTGGGTTGAGCCCAACGTGTCCGCCCCGCGGCATTTGCACGAGCACGAAGAAATCGTGCTGGTCGAGCGGGGCGAGATGTGGGTGGAGTTTGATGGCGAGCGTCATCGAGGCCAACCTGGTCGTGCGCTCATCATTCCACCGCGCACAGTACATGCTTGGGGTACACTACAAGACAAAGCTCAAGTGCTTTTCATTTGGCCGACCCCCGACCCTTTCGCCGATGGCAAGAGCACCTACCTTGACGGCACGCCGCCTGTAACTGAATAACCGGCTACATCAGCAGCCAAAATTGCTGCAAGCCTGCGCTGAACCCAATCTTTGGCCATGCCCTGGCGCTCTCCATAATGAGGTGAAGTTTTTGGCGCACGGAGAAGAGTGTCTATGAATGTCCGCGACGGCCGAAATGGGTCATCTATCGCCGTACTGGCACATCCCTGGATACGATCGCTGTTCCTCCATTTGCCGCCATCGGCGGTAGCATGATCGGTATATAAGTCTAAACAGATGCCGCCTGAAACCAATCTCAGGTGTCCGCTTCATCACTCGGCGGGAGGCGCCGGCGACCTATCACGAGACCATCTATCTCGGCCTCACCACATCGCACTTGGTGCGATGGCCTAACGGCAGCGCAGTCGCCTCCCGCTTCGTTTCAAGTAAAGGCGACATCGGTGCCTTCGAACACGGTCAGGCGGTCACCATCGGCTGGCCCCGCGAGCGCGCCCGCCTGCACGTGGCCTAGACTACGCGGCAACGCAGTCGGCAAACTCCTGTGCGTAGCCGTCGATCAGGCTGCGTAAATCGCGGCCACGCAAGTCGCCGGGGAACAGCTCGAATTCGAACGTGCCGCGAAAACCGCCTGCCAGAAAATCGCCGATCAGGCGGGACATATCCAAGTCGCCAGCGGCCAACGTTTCGCGTCCGGCGGCGCGATTATTCTCGACCTTCACATTACACATTTGGATCAGCACGACTTCCTCAGGTTCCTCTCTGAGCACGCCGGCAAGATCAGGATCCCACCAGGACAGGTCGACGTCGAGGAGCAGCTTAGCATTGGCGTGCGGCTTTATAAGCTCCAACCCATGGGCGATGGTGTTTATGCAACCAAGGGTCAAGAAATAGTTTGGATGGAGCGGTTCGAGACCCAGGACCACACCCTTTGCTTCCGCCAGCGGCGCCATTTCAGCCAGGCCGGATTTGATGCGTTCATACGCTTCGGCCGCCGGTTGCGATGGGTCGCTGACACCGCCGGTAATTACGGTGAGGGCCTCGGCGCCCAGTTCCGCTGCGATGTCGATCATCTCATCGTCAGTGAAATTATCCTTGGTCTCTGGCCGCGTGCCGGTGAAATATCCCACGCTGCTGATTGACGATACGCCCAGTCCGTTGTCCCTCAGGCACTGAGCCAACGCCGGCACTCCCATTTCGAAAAGCGCTGCACGGGTAACGCCGACCTGCTCGATGCCGGCGGCGCTGACCATCTCGGCAAATTGCGGAAATGCAACATCGTCGCCGCAGATATAGTGGTTGACCGATAGCGTGTAGTCCATCTTGCTCCCCCTATTTTGGATTTCGTAGCGTTGCCTTATTTAGTCACAACGCCGGTGACACTGTCACGCATAGGCTTCATCGAGGATGGCGTCACAGACAATGCGCTCACGCAGCATTGCCAAACAATCGATGACTTACAAATATGTGTAAACCGCCAAATACAAAAGCCTGCTGATGTCGCATTTGGGTCAACAACGGTCGTGATCACCCACGCCGAATTACGGCGGATTTGCACCCAATTCCGGTCGTGAAATCATCCGATGGCGGTTTTGGGGTCTAAACCGGTCGTGATGGAGGGAGCCCGCTGACGACAGGAAATAGCCAATAATGGACTCTTGCACTGCAGCAAATTTTGTATGTTTCCGGCCTATGACAATTTGTCGAGCTGTATCTTACATTGTCTTCGAGACTGCGGTGACGGCGGCTTCGGCGTAGCGGTTGTCGACGCAGGCCTCATAGGGCGTGTCGCGCGTGATCAAACCGCCGGACAGGCACGACGCCTGTAATCGCTCGAAGCCTGCAGGCGATAGTACTGGCGTTTGGTTCCAAATCTGAAGCGTTTGATATCGAGCGATGCAGGCGGTCAGCAAATCGTGCGATACGTCTGGAAAGTAAATTGATATCGTCTCCGCCACCATTTCCGGTGGTGCCGCGATCAGCCATTGAAGTGTTTGGTAAAGACCGCACGTCAGCGCCGCCATAGTCTCCGGGGCCGCCTCGAAACGCTGCCGCGTCGTAAAAAGCGAGGTATAGGACGTCGGCCCGCGTGTTGCCGCCGCATACCAGATATGAGCGCCGCCTCGTAAAAGCTCTTCCGCATAGGGTTGATAGACCTGCACCACGTCAACATTGCCGATTTGAAATTCTGCGACATTTTCGGCCATCGAGCCGTTGGCGAGACGCGCGACGTTGGCGGGGTCGAGGCCGGCACGTCGCAGGTCCTCCTGTAAGCAAAGCCAGGGTGTCGGTACTTCCGACACGCTGGCAAGCCTGACATCCAGAAAATTGGCCGGTTGAAAATCTGGTTTCGGCACGCGCCCTATTAGAAAAAAAGGGTCGCGCGTAACCGCTTCCGCAAAGAGCACGAAGTCGCACTCCGGGTTACTG
>JABDJY010000392.1 GCA_013003285.1 Alphaproteobacteria bacterium
ACCGGACAGATTGCGCTAGGGTTCACCCCTGTATGTGGAAGTTCGTGACCGAAACTCCGCTTTTAAAATTTATGAAATGGAGTGTGTAGCAACGGTTTAAATAACAGGGAGGAAATAATAATGTTCAAAAAACAAACGCTTACTTGGAGCGGCAACCATCGCCGCTGTCGCCGGCAGCGTGGCCGCGACGTCGCTACCGGCAACCGCCGCAGAAACGATCAATCTCACTTTCATCACCGGTTTTCCACCGCCTGTGACCGCCATCGGGGCGTTCATCGACTTCTATGCGCCGGCGGTCAACGAGCAACTCGCTAAAACTGGAAAATATACCATCAATTGGAACATGGCCCATTCGGGTCAAATCGTGAAGCCGCGCGGCGAACTCGAAGGCGTCGAGCTCGGCCTCGGTGACATTTCGGTCGTACCGACCGTGTTTCACGCCGATAAACTGCCGCTTTATGAGCTGTCGTTCAAAACACCGTTCACGACCAAGAATATGGATCTGATTGCGCGGACGTTCAAAAGCCTTGAGGGCAAATATTCTGAAGCCTTCGAGAAAGGCTGGAAGGCGACCAACCAAATCGAGATGTTCCCGACAGGGGCGGTCGATAATTATTTTGTGATATCGCCGAAGCCGCTAGCAAACTTCGCAGACCTCAAGGGTATGAAGATCGGCGCCGCGGGTCCCAACCTGCCATGGGTAACGGCGGCCGGCGCAGCTGGCGTGTCGACCAACCTGGCCGACGCCTATAACTCTCTGAATACTGGAATCTATGAGGGCGGTATTTTCTGGGCACAGGCGGCCGGCGGATTCAAACTTTGTGAACCGGCGCCGTTTATCTTCGATACAGGTTTCGGCGCCAACCAAGCACAGGCTCTGACCATCAACACCGACGTCTTTGACGGCTTGCCGGACGAAGTCAAGAAAGCGATTACCGACAATGCCGAGGGCTGGCACGCGGCCAATGTCGTGAAGTTGGACAAGGGCGCCTCGTTTGGCCTCAATCGTTGCAAGACTGAGTTCAAGTCCGAAGTCACGACCATGTCGGATGCCGACCGCAAGAAGTGGGCGTTTGCGTTGGGCGATTTAGCCAAGGATTGGGCGGCGAAAAACGACGCGAAAGGGTTGCCGGCGACGGCGATCCTGGTGGATTACATGGACGCCATGCGTGCCGGCGGCGCAACGCCAATTCGTAACTGGGACAAGGAATAGCGCCGGTCGCGCTAGCGTCGTTCTGGCCTGTGAGTTAAAGGCCAAAAAGCCGCCCTTCGGGGCGGCTTTTCTTTTATCGGTGCGCTTGAACGCTTTTATAGGGGCGGCGCGAGATCTCAGCGCGGCAGCGTGCTGGAGCCCATCAGATAGGCATCCACCGCCTGGGCGCATTGGCGGCCTTCACGGATTGCCCAGACCACCAGCGACTGGCCACGGCGCATATCGCCGGCGGCGAACACACCGTCGATCGATGTGGTGTATTCGTTGGTGTCGGCGGCCACATTGCCGCGCGGATCCAGGTCGACGCCCGATTGCTCGATCATGCCGGGGTGGCGGGGTGAGACAAAACCCATGGCGAGCAGCACCAGATCGGCATTGAGCTCAAACTCGCTGCCCTCGATTTGTTTCATCTGTTGGCGGCCCGAGCCGTCATCCACCCATTCGACCCTTACGCACTCCAAAGCCTCGACCTTGCCGTCGGCGCCGACCGCGCGGGTCGTCAGCACCGACCAATCGCGCTCGGCGCCTTCTTCCTGCGACGATGAGGTGCGCATTTTCAACGGCCAATTCGGCCACGTCATGGCCTTGTCCTCATGTTCCGGCGGCTGCGGCATGATCTCCAATTGGGTGACCGAAGCCGCGCCATGGCGTGTCGAGGTCCCGATGCAGTCGGACCCAGTATCGCCGCCGCCGATGACGACGACATGCTTGCCGGCGGCGTTGATGGTGCCTTGCGGCGCGGCCACGTCTTCGCTGTCGCCGGCGCCGCGTTTGTTCTGCTGCACCAGAAAATCCATGGCGAAATGGATGCCGTCGAGGTCGCGGCCCGGCACTTCCAGGTCGCGTGGAGCCTCGGCGCCGCCTGACATCACCACGGCGTCATATTCGGTGCGCAAATCGTCGAGGGTCACATCAACGCCGACCTCGACATTGGTGCGGAATTCGACGCCTTCATCGGTCATCTGATGGACACGCCGGTCGATCAGCCATTTTTCCATTTTGAAATCGGGAATGCCGTAACGCAGTAAGCCGCCGATGCGGTCGTTCTTTTCGAACAGGGTCACGTCATGGCCGGCGCGGCCGAGTTGCTGCGAGCACGCCATGCCGGCGGGACCTGAGCCGATCACGGCGATCCGCTTGCCGGTACGTGTGGCGCTGGGCTGCGGTTTAATCCAACCCTCTTGCCATCCCCGGTCGACGATGGCGCATTCGATGGTCTTGATGGTGACTGGGGCGTCGTCGATGTTCAGCGTGCACGCCGCCTCGCAGGGGGCGGGGCAAATGCGGCCGGTGAATTCGGGGAAATTGTTGGTCGAATGCAGTGTGCGAACCGCGATTTCCCATTGGTCGCGATAGACCAGGTCGTTCCAGTCGGGGATCAGATTATTGACCGGGCAGCCATTGTGGCAAAAGGGAATGCCGCAATCCATGCAACGCGCCGCCTGATCGGTCAGTTCTTTTTCCGGCAGGGGTTTGACGAATTCTTTCCACGTCTTGACGCGCGACTTGATCGGCTCATAGCCGCGGTCATGCCGTTCAATTTCGAGAAAACCGGTATTTTTACCCATAACTAACTTTCCTAATCCGCCGCCGGCTTATTGGGCCGCGGCGGCTGCCGCTTCGCGCTCGGCCTGTAATTCGAGCAGCGCGCGACGATAATCCTTAGGTACGACTTTGACGAAATTCGACAATGTGGTCTGCCAATCATCGAGCAATCCGCTGGCCTTCTCACTGCCGGTGAGCAGCCGATGACGTTCGATCAAAATGCGCAGCCGCTCGGCGTCGAAACTCAGCATATAGCCCATGCCACTGTCGTCGGTGCTGACCGATAACTGGTGAGGCGGCTCGAGATCACCGACGGCTTCGAGGTCGGTCGCTTCGACCGATTCGAGATCGACCATGGCGGTGTTGCAGCGCTCGGCGAATTTTTTGTCCGGGTCGTAGACATAGGCGATGCCGCCCGACATGCCGGCCGCGAAGTTGCGCCCGGTGTCGCCGAGAACGACGACCACGCCGCCGGTCATATATTCGCAGCCATGATCGCCGACGCCCTCGACCACGGTGATGGCGCCGGAATTACGCACCGCGAAACGCTCGCCCGCGACGCCTTCGAAATGGGCCTCGCCGGCGATGGCGCCGTACAGCACGGTGTTGCCGATGATAATGTTCTCCGCCGCGACCCGGCCGCCATCGCGCGGTTGGCGCACGATAAGCTGTCCGCCCGACAGGCCCTTGCCGACATAGTCGTTGGCGTCGCCGACCAGATCGAGGCTGATGCCACGCGCCAGGAAGGCGCCGAAGCTGCCGCCGGCATTGCCGGTGAAACCGATGGAGATAGTATTCTCCGGCAGACCGGCATGGCCGTAACGCTTCGCCACTTCGCCCGACAGGGTGGCGCCGACCGTGCGGTTGGTGTTCTGGATCGGTTTCTCGATACGCACCGGTTCGCCTTTTTCCAGCGCATCGGCGGCCGCCGCAATCAATTCGTTATCCAGCGCCTCTTTGAGATTATGGTCCTGCGTCTCGCAATTAAAGATCGCGACGCCGGGGCCCGCCGGCGCTTGGTAGAGCAGGCGGCTGAGGTCGATACCCTCGGCCTTCCAATGGTCGACACCGCGGCGCATATCGAGTTTGTCGGACTTGCCGATCATCTCGTCGAAGGTGCGGAAACCAAGCTGCGCCATCAGTTCGCGGACTTCCTCGGCGACGAAGAAGAAATAGTTGATGACATGCTCGGGCGCACCGGTGAAGCGCTTGCGCAGCACCGGGTCTTGGGTGGCGACCCCGACCGGGCAGGTATTGAGATGGCATTTGCGCATCATGATGCAGCCAGCGGCGATCAGGGGTGCGGTAGAGAAACCAAATTCGTCAGCGCCGAGCAGGGCACCGATCACCACGTCGCGGCCGGTGCGCAAGCCGCCATCGACCTGGACTGAAATACGCCCGCGCAGTCCGTTCAGAACCAGGGTCTGCTGGGTCTCGGCAAGGCCGATTTCCCAGGGCGAGCCGGCATGGGTCAGCGAGGTAAGCGGGCTGGCGCCGGTGCCGCCCTCGAAGCCGGAAATGGTGACATGGTCGGCGCGCGCCTTGCTGACGCCCGCGGCGACGGTGCCGACGCCGACTTCCGAGACCAGTTTGACGGAAACCCGTGCTTTTGGATTGACGTTCTTCAGATCATGGATCAACTGCGCCAGATCCTCGATCGAATAAATGTCGTGATGCGGCGGCGGCGAAATCAGGCCGACGCCCGGGGTCGAATGGCGCACCTCGGCGATGTTCTTATTGACCTTGTGGCCAGGTAGTTGGCCGCCCTCACCGGGCTTGGCGCCTTGCGCCATCTTGATCTGAATGTCGTCGGCATTGACCAGATATTCCGTGGTCACGCCAAACCGGCCCGAGGCGACCTGCTTGATCGCCGAGCGCATGGAATCGCCGTTGGGAAGCGGCGTGAAGCGATCGACTTCCTCGCCGCCTTCGCCGGTGTTCGACTTGCCGCCGATCCGGTTCATGGCGATAGCCAAAGTGGTATGCGCCTCGCGGCTGATCGAGCCGAAGCTCATGGCGCCGGTGGCAAAGCGGCGCACGATGTCGGCCGCCGGTTCGACCTCGTCGAGCGCAAGCGGTTGCTCGGCGAAGCGGAACTGCATCAGCCCGCGGATGGTCAATAGCCGCTCGTTCTGATCGTTCACGCTGCTGGCGAAGGCCCGGTAATTGTCGGGCAGATTACCGCGTACGGCGTGTTGCAAGTCGGCGACCGATTGCGGTGTCCAGGCATGGTCCTCGCCGCGCAGACGAAACGCATAGTCGCCACCAGCGTCGAGCATGTCCTGATAGATCGGGTTGTTGCCCCACGCATTGTGGTGGCGCGCCAGGGCTTCGGCGGCGATGGCCTCGATGCCGGCGCCTTCGATGGTCGTCGGCGTGCCGGTGAAATAGCGCTCGACAAAGTCGCTCTCCAGCCCGACGGCGTCGAAGATTTGCGCGCCGCAATAGGATTGGTAGGTCGAGATGCCCATCTTGGACATCACCTTGAGTATGCCCTTATTCACCGCCTTGATGTAGTTCTTGCGAACCTCTTTGGCGCTCTGCTCAAGCCCCTCGCGAACCCGTAATTCTTCTAGCGTATCGAACGCCAGCCACGGGTTGATGGCCTCCGCGCCATAGCCGGCCAGCACGCAGAAATGGTGCACTTCGCGCGCTTCGCCGGTCTCGACGACCAGACCGGTCGAGGTGCGCAGACCCTGGCGAATCAAATGATGATGGACGGCGGCGGTCGCTAACAGAGCCGGCATCGCCACGCGCTCATCAGACGCCGCGCGGTCGGACAGCACCAAGATGTTGTGCCCGGCGATCACCGCGTCGGTGGCTTCCTGGCAGACTTTCTCGAGCGCCGGTTGCAGTCCCGCCTCGCCATCGGCGAGCGGCCAAGTGGTGTCGATGGTGCGGGTGCGGAACGCTTCGCCGACCAGCGACGAGATGGCGCGGACCTTGGCCAGGTCGGGGTTGGTCAGGATCGGCTGCGAGACCTCCAGCCGATAATGGCTGCCGGCATGATGGCCCAGCAGATTGGGCCGCGGACCGATCATGGAGACCAGCGACATCACCAGTTCCTCGCGGATCGGATCGATCGGCGGGTTGGTCACCTGGGCGAAATTCTGCTTGAAGAAATTGTAGAGCAGCTTCGGTTGCCGCGACAGCACTGCCAATGGCGTGTCGACCCCCATCGAACCGATGGGGTCCTCACCGTTACGCGCCATGGGCTCCAAAAAGAATTGCAGATCTTCCTGGGTGTAGCCGAAAGCCTGCTGCGCATTCAGCCGCTCGTCGGGCGCGTTGCGCCGCAAGGGGTCGTCCGCGTCCTCCTCGTCGGGCGTGTGGTTGAGATCCTCGAGCTTGAACTGGGTGTTGTCCAGCCACTGCTGATAGGGATGCTCTTCGGCGAGTTGCTGCTTAATCTCGCTGTCGTCGATGATACGGCCTTCGGCGAAGTCGATCAGCAGCATCTTGCCGGGCTGCAACCGCCATTTCTTGACAATGCGCTCTTCGGGTACCGGCAGAACGCCGACTTCCGACGCCATGATGACCTGGTCGTCGTCGGTGACCACATAACGCGCCGGGCGCAGGCCGTTACGGTCCAGGGTCGCGCCGATCTGCAGGCCGTCGGTGAAGGCGATCGCCGCCGGGCCGTCCCATGGCTCCATCAGCGCGGCGTAATATTCGTAGAATGCGCGCTGCTTGGCTTCCATGAACTGATTGCCGGCCCAGGCTTCCGGGATCAGCATCATCATCGCATGGGCCAGCGAATAGCCGCCGGCGACCAACACTTCCAGCGCGTTGTCGATACAGGCGGTGTCCGATTGGCCGTGCGGGATAAGCGGCCACATCTTATCGAGATCGGGGCCGAGCAGGTCGCTGGCGATTGAGTGACGCCGGGCGGCCATCCAATTGACGTTGCCGCGCACCGTGTTGATCTCGCCATTATGGGCGATCATCCGATAGGGGTGGGCCAGCGGCCAAGACGGGAAGGTATTGGTCGAGAAACGCTGATGGACCATGGACAACGCGGACTCGGTCAGCGGATTGGCCAGGTCGCGATAGAAGGTGCCGACCTGGCGCGCCAGCAGCAGGCCCTTATAGACGATGGTGCGCGACGAGAATGACGGCATATAGAATTCGGACAGCGCGCCCTCGCCGGCGCGTGCGCCATTGAGGGTCTGTTTGCGAATGGTCAGCAGCTTGCGCTCGAACGCGTCTTGGTCTTCCAACGCCGGATTGCGCACCACGATCGCCTGCCGCAGCGTTGGCATACAATCGAGGACCCGTTGGCCGATACCGTCCAGATCGGTTGGGACATCGCGCCAGGCCAGCAATGTTTGACCCTCGGCGGCAACATATTTCTCGAATTGGGCCATTGCCGCGGCGCAAGCGTCGTCTTCGCGTGGCAAGAAGCACTGGGCGACCGCATAGTGTCCCTCGGCCGGTAACTCATGGCCGGCACTCGCCGCCCAGTCGCGCAGCAGCGCATCGGGAATCTGGATCAGGCAGCCTGCGCCGTCGCCCACAAGCGGGTCGTTGCCCACGGCGCCGCGATGGTCAAGATTGACCAAAATCTGCAGCCCATTGAGGATAATCTCATGGGACTTGCGGCCCTTGATATTGGCCACAAAGCCGACGCCACACGCATCGTGCTCGTTGCGCGGATCATAGAGACCCTGCGCTGGCTTTTGCTCGTCGAAAGACACCATACCGAACAACTCCCCCCCAACCTTATTCCGTCCGGGTGAAGGCTCAACACCGGCAGGACTGCCCCAAAATGAATGGGAGATCGCAAGAATGCGAATCGTTAATTTTTCGCTTCCACAAACGATCTGGCTGGATTTTAAACTGAAAGATGCCGAATTTCCAGGGGCTTGCGGAAAAATAGCCCCTGTAAAAGACCGCTGCTTCCCGATGTCGCACTTCCACCGGAATTGTACGAATTAGGATTATTTTAGCTATTTGCCACCATAAACAGACAGAATCAGTCGAAATTTTACCGATAATCACGCGACAAATGCGTCGGCTATGGAATAGGTCCGGCCCGTCTCGTGCGGCCTAAAAAACTGATTTGCTTGACAAATTGTCCGACAAGGCCCATTTGTCGCTCATAAATTTTCTCGCGATTGCGCGACGCGCCGCAGATAAGCGGCGCCACGTCCTGGGATTAATCTTCAAAAAAACTGTCCGTTCCGGCCGCGCCCGGTAAAGGACTAAACGCCAAGCCGGAGCTTGCGTCGATGACGCTGTCCGATCGCTTGGTCATAAGGATATTTACGTGACTATTAGTAATTTCTCGGAACTCGGCCTGGCCGATCCGATCCAGCGTGCTTTGAAAGACAGAGAGCATGTAACCCCGACGCCAATTCAGGCGCGGGCTATTCCCGAACTTCTCAACGGCCGCGACGTGCTGGGTATTGCCCAGACCGGCACCGGCAAGACGGCGGCTTTCGCGCTGCCCATTCTCCATAAGCTTTCCCGCAAGCATGACGGACACGGTCCGCGCTACCCGCGCGCCCTGATCCTCGCGCCGACCCGCGAGCTTGCGGCTCAGATCGGCGAAGAGTTCCGCATCTATGGCAAACACCTACATCTACGTCAGACCGTGATTTTCGGCGGTGTCGGCCAGCGGCCTCAGGTCAACGCCTTGTCGCGCGGCGTCGATATCGTCATCGCCACGCCGGGCCGTCTGCTCGACCTCTTGAACCAGCGCAAATTGCGGCTCGATGTAGTCGAGTTTCTGGTTCTCGACGAGGCCGACCGGATGCTCGATATGGGCTTCATTCGCGACATTCGAAAGATTATCGCGCCGCTGCCCAAGGAGCGGCAGTCGCTGCTGTTCTCCGCCACCATGCCGGGCGACATTGCCCATCTGGCTGGTGAAATGCTCGTCAAGCCGGTGCGCGTCGAAGTGGCGCCGCAATCCACGCCGATCGAACGCATAACGCAGAGCGTCCATCATACGCCCGCCGGCGACAAGGTCGCCTTGCTCACCAATATTTTGGGCGACAAGTCCCTGTCGCGGGTGCTGGTATTTACCCGCACCAAGCATCGCGCCAACCGGGTTGCCGAGCAGCTCGGTAAGCGCGGCATCACCGCCGATGCGATCCACGGCAATAAGTCTCAAGGCGCGCGGCAGCAGGCGCTGAAGCGCTTCAAGTCGGGCGATGTGCGGGTCCTGGTGGCGACCGATATCGCTGCCCGGGGCATCGATGTGGATGGCGTCAGCCATGTCATCAATTATGAGTTGCCCAACGAACCTGCGAGCTATGTCCACCGTATCGGACGGACGGCGCGAGCCGGCGCCGACGGCGTCGCTGTATCGTTCTGCGATCCGGCCGAGCGGGCCTATCTGCGCGATATTGAGCGGTTGATCGGCGCGAAACTAACGGTGATCGGTGACGAACCGCCGGCAATGGCGCGTGAAGGAAACGGCAAGCCGAAAAAGTCCGGCGGCCGAACCTGGCAAAAGCGCAACAATCAACCCCGTGGCGCCACCGGCGCCCGCCGGCGCGGCCGTCCCACGCCAAATCGCGGCCGGGCGGCGCAGGCGGCAAGCTAGACCAACTGGTTATCGTAAGGCGATAAAACGAAACGGCGGCCCTCGGGCCGCCGTTTTCGCTTCTGGGTCGATTCAAAACAGGGGAATTTCAGACCGATCTGCCGGGCATTCGCAGACGTTCATTTGGTTAACAACCGGTAAGGGTAACTT
>JABDJY010000404.1 GCA_013003285.1 Alphaproteobacteria bacterium
CAATGCCGCGCCGCGTTCGGTCTCCACGACGATCAGCGCTAAGTCGGCGAGCCATCCGGCGGCGGCGAGGGCGGGCAGCGCCCGGGCGGGAATGTCGGTGCGGTAAGGCGCGTCGAGGAACACCAAAGAGCAGGCGCGATCTGCAATCGCTTTGGGGGGGCTGGTGACGTCCGCATTGCGTACATCGGTCGATGCCTCTTCGTTGAGGGTCGCAATATTTTCCCCAACAATTTTCAAGGCGCGCCGGTCGGTGTCGAAGAATGTCGCGTGGGCCGCGCCGCGCGACAGGGCTTCGAGGCCGAGCGCGCCGGAGCCGGCGCAGCCGTCCAGCACATGAGCGCCGCCGATCTCGACCTTGCTTTCGAGAATGTTGAACAGGGCCTCGCGGACCCGGTCGCTGGTCGGCCGGGTGGCGTCGCCCGCCGGCGTGGCGATTCGGCGGCCGCGATGCCTACCGGCGATGATGCGCAGCATCGGCCTTCACGTCGCGCGGCAGGTTCGAGGCCAGCACCCGGGAGGGCACTTCCTCGACCGAACCGCGTGTCATCTTGCCCAATTGAAAGGGGCCGAATGAGGTGCGGATCAGCCGGCTCACCGAATAGCCCAGATGTTCCATCACCCGGCGTATCTCGCGGTTCTTGCCTTCGCGCAGGGCGACCGCGACCCAGGCATTGGCGCCCACTTGGCGTTCCAGAGTGGCGGTGATGGGGCCGTAGTTCTGGCCGTCGATGGTGACGCCGTTGGCCAGTCCCTCGAGTGCCTTGGGGTCGACCGTGCCATGCACCCGCACCCGGTATTTGCGGATCCAGCCGGTCGAGGGTAATTCCAGGCGACGCGCCAGGGCGCCGTCATTGGTCAGTAGCAACAGCCCCTCGGAGTTCATGTCGAGCCGGCCGATGGTGATCGCCGTCGCCAGCTCCGGCGGCAAGCCGTCATAGATGGTCGGCCGGCCTTCCGGATCGCGGCGGGTGGTCAGCCGGCCGGTTGGTTTGTGATACCGCCACAGACGCGTCGGCTGACGGTCGGGCAGGGGCTTGCCATCGACCAAAATGTCGGCCTCGGGCGTCACATTCAGCGCCGGGCTATCGATCACCCGACCATCTACCTGGACCCGGCCCAGGGTGATCCAGCGCTCCGCCTCGCGGCGCGAACACAGGCCGGCCCGCGCGAGCACCTTGGCGATCCGGTCGCCGCTTTTAGCTTGATCCTGCTCATTCATGGAATTTAGTCGTCGATCTTCGCTGCGGCGGCGATGAAGGCCTTAAAAATCGCGCTATCGCCGGCGGAGACGCCATATTCGGGATGCCATTGGACGCCGAGGCAAAAACTCTGGCCGGGCGCTTCGATGCCCTCGATCACGCCGTCGGGCGCGATGGCGTTGATGATCACGCCCATGGGCGCGTCTTTGGCCGCTTGGTGGTGGGCGCTGTTGACCTGCAGCTCGTCCAGTTTGACGATTTTGTGCAACAGGGAGCCCTTGGTGACCGCCACCGAATGACCCGGCTCGTCGCGCGGATTGGGTTGTTCATGGGCCAGCGCGTCCTCGACCTCGTCGGGAATATGCTGGATCAGGGCGCCGCCGAGCACCACATGGAGCAATTGCTGGCCGCCGCAAATGCCCAGAACCGGCGTGTCGCGCAGCACGGCGCCGCGGGTGATTGCCAGTTCGAAGTCGGTGCGGCGATCCTTTGTGGTCACCGTGGAATGGCGGTCTTCGGCGCCGAAGATGGTGGGGTCCACATCGAAGGCGCCGCCGGTGACGACCACGCCGTCGATCTGGTCGAGATAGGCCTCGGCCTGTTCGGGCTCGTGGGGCAGGGCCACCGGCAGACCGCCCGCCTGGACGATCGACTGGCTGTAATTTTCGCGCAGCGCATACCACGGCATATTGGAATAGCCGCCGGGGTCCTCGGAATCGAGCGTGATGCCGATCAGCGGCCGCTTGGTTTTCTCTGTCATGGCGGGACTTTACGCCCGGCGACCGCATCGTTGCAATTTGAACCCGCGCGCGGCAGGTTCGGCCCATGAGCGACAACCCCTATATGGCGCTGGCCATTGCCGAGGCCGAAGCGGCGGCGGGCCGCGGCGAAGTGCCGGTGGGCGCGCTTGTGGTCGAGGCGGCGAGCGGCCGCGTGCTGGCCCGGGCCGGTAACCGGGTGGAGGCCGATAGCGATCCGGCCGGCCACGCCGAAATTCTGGCGCTTCGCGCGGCGGCGGCGGAAAAGGACTCGCCGCGTCTGCCCGACTGCGATCTTTATGTGACCCTGGAACCGTGCGCCATGTGCGCTCAGGCGATCGCGTTTGCGCGCATCCGCCGGGTCTATTTCGGCGCTTACGACCCCAAAGGCGGCGGGGTCGAGCATGGTGCACGGATATTCGACCAACCGACCTGTCATCACCGTCCCGGACTGGTCGGCGGCCTGGAGGAGGCGGCCTGCGCGGCCTTATTGAAGGAATTCTTTGCGCAACGACGGTGAGTTGGGTGACCCCTGCCGCTTAATCGTGGCGCTGTGAGATTTTGAGGTCCGATTGAACCGGGGCGCTGGCGCGGTAGAAGGGCTGTTCGCCTTTGACGGTGACGCGGTTGCCCTTGCGCTCATGGGGCCAATAGTCCCACAGGGCGGAATGCTGGGTGCAGCGATTGTCCCAAAAGGCGATGGCGTTCTCGGTCCAGCGGAACCGCACCTGGAATTCCGGGCGCTGCTGGTGGGCGTAGAGGAAATCCAGCAGCGCCTTGCTCTCGGCGGGCTCCAAACCGTTGATGCGGGTGGTGAAGCTGGGGTTCACATAGAGCGCCTGTCGCCCCGATTTCGGATGCGTGCGCACCAGTGGATGCACCGCGCTGGGATAGACCTTGCCCGCATCGTCGACGCCGCGTTCGGCATAGCGACCGCGATAGAGATGTTCGGATTCGTGGGTCGCGGTCAGGCCGGCGAGAAATTCCTGCAGGGTCGGCGACAAGGTCTCGTAAGCGGCATACATGCTGGCAAACAGCGTATCGCCGCCGACCGGCGGCAACAGGTGGAGTTGCAGGCACGAGCCCAAGGGCGGTTCGGTGTCGCAGGACACGTCGCTATGCCAGCCATTGCCGTCGGCGAATTTCGAATCCTTATGGGCATGGATGACGAATATTTCCGGATGGCCCTCTGGGCGCGGCGCGGCGGGATGGTAGTGCAACTCGCCGAAGCGCTTGGCGAAAGCCACATGGGTGTCGGGTTCGAGCGGCGGTTGGTCGCGGAAGAACAGCACCAGATGGTCTGTGAAGGCCTGCTCGATCGCCGCGAAATCGGCATCCGATAGGTTTTCCAGATCGGCGCCAACCACTTCGGCGCCGATCAAGGCGGTGACGGGTTCGATATGCATGGCAAGTTCCTCCGCCGCGAATCTTAAGTCCTATTTCGGCCGGTGGCTATGTTCGCCCGCGACCTTGTTCGTTCGGCGTTGGCATGCTTCTCTTTGGCCATAGGGGCCAAAACGATACCAAGAATTATCGACGCGCCGCCTGGGGGGATGATCGCGTGACCGATCTATCGCGCAAAGCGCTTAATATTGAGGATTTGCGCCGTATGGCGCGGCGGCGTCTGACCAAGGCGCTGTTCGAATTCTCCGACCGGGGCAGCGAGGACGAAGTCGCCATGCGCGACAATCGGGCGTCGCTGGACCGCATCAAGCTGATGCCGCGCATCCTCAACGATGTCTCCGGACGCGATCCGAAAATCACCCTGTTCGGCAAGCCCCAGGCGTTACCGCTGCTGATCGGTCCCACCGGACCGGCAGGGTTTGTCTGGTATCGCGGCGAAATTGCCCTGGCGCAGGCCGCCGCCAAGGCGGGCATTCCCTTTACCCTGTCGAGCACCGGCAACACGCCGATGGAAACCATCCTGGCCGAAGGTGGCGGCACCCAATGGTATCAACTCTATGTCTGGGCCGATGTTGAGGCCTCGCTGGTGACCGTCGAACGGGTCCGCGACGCTGGGTTCGAGGCGCTTGTGGTGACGGTGGATTCACCCGCCGCCAACAATCGCGAGTTCGACACCCGCAACGGCGCTGTGTTTCCGCCCCGCGTGACCCTGCAGGGGACGATCGATAGCCTGCTGCATCCACGCTGGCTGGTGGGCACGCTGGGGCGCTATGCGCTCGCCGAGCGCGGCATGCCGGGATTTCCCAATGTGCATATTCCCGACGACTTTGCGCCGGAGCAACGAAAGGGTTTTCTGGCCCGCAACGACAGTTTGACCTGGGATTTCCTGCGTCGGGTGCGCGATATGTGGCCGCGCACCTTGATCGTCAAAGGCATTCTCCATCCCGATGATGCGCTGATGGCGGCCGATTGTGGGGCCGATGGCATCATCGTCTCCAACCATGCCGGCAACACCAACGACGCGGCGATAACGCCCATCGACGCGCTGCCGGCGGTGGTCGCGGCGGTGGGGGACCGGGTCACCATCATCATCGATAGCGGGTTCCGGCGCGGCAGCGATGTGCTCAAAGGCTTGGCCCTGGGCGCCGACGCGGTCGCCGTCGGCCGGGCGACGCTTTATGGCGTCGGTGCGGCGGGCGAGGCCGGTGCGACGCGCGCCTTGGAAATTCTGCACGCCGAAATCCACCGCACCATGGGGATAATGGGGCTGACCGATCTGCAGGCCATCACCCGCGACCATGTGGTCTTGCCGCCGCAAATACCGGCCTTTGAGCGGGGGCTGCGATGAGCGACCTATCGCAAAAAGCCCTCAACATCGAGGATCTGCGCCAAATGGCGCGCCGCCGCCTGACCAAGGCGCTGTTTCAGTTCATCGACCGGGGCAGCGAGGACGATATTGCGCTGCGCCACAACCGGGCGGCGCTGGAGCGTATCAAGCTGATGCCGCGCATGCTCAACGATGTCTCGAAGCGCGATTTGGGCATTACCCTGTTCGGCAAGCGCCATGAATTGCCGCTGGTGATCGGCCCCACCGGGCCGGCGGGCTATGCCTGGTATCGCGGCGAGACCGAATTGGCGCGCGCCGCGGCCAAGGCCGGCATCCCCTTTACCCTGGCGAGCACGTCGAACACGCCGATGGAAGATATTCTGGCGGTCGGTGGCGGTACCCAATGGTTCCAGCTCTATGTCTGGCGCGATATGGAGGCCTCGCTGATTGCCGTCGATCGGGCGCGTGACGCGGGTTTCGAGGCCTTGGTTTTGACCGTCGATTCGACGGTTCCCTATAACCGCGAATTCGATATTCGCAATGGCGTGACGTTCCCGGTCCGCATCACCCCGCGCAATTTGGTCGACACTATTGTTCATCCAAGGTGGATGTTCGGCACCATGGGCCGCTATGTGCTCGCCGAGGGGCACATGCCGCGCTACCGGAATATCGAGATCCCGGGCGAACTGGCGCCGGCCGAGGTACGCGGTTTTCTCACCAAGAACGATACGCTGAACTGGGATTTCCTGCGCCGGATACGCGACATGTGGCCGCGCACCCTGATCGTCAAAGGAGTGCTCCACCCCGACGATGCGGTGAAGGCGGCGGAATTCGGCGCCGATGGGGTGATCGTCTCCAACCATGGCGGCATCGCCAACGATGCTGGGATCGCGCCGATCGACGCCCTGCCGGCGGTTGTCGCGGCGGCGGGCGAGCGCATCACCATCATCGTTGATAGCGGCTTCCGGCGTGGCAGCGATGTGCTGAAGGGCTTGGCCCTGGGGGCGGACGCGGTGATTATCGGCCGGCCCACGCTTTATGGGGTCAGTGCCGCCGGAGAACCGGGCGCGACCCGGGCCTTGGAAATATTCGATGCCGAGATCCGCCGCACCATGGCGGTCACCGGCCTTCCCGATCTCCAATCGGTCACCCGCGATCATGTGATATTACCGGGGCAATTGTCCGCTTAAATCGGCGGCAATCCTCAAGTTTTTCCGGCGCCCGCTTTTTGGCTTTACAGCGCCGTGTTTTGACTTTAACTCGCGCGGTCTCGCTCCGGATATTGCGGACGATTTCGGTTAAACCACTCGTAGGAGGCCCCATGATATGGACCTGTTTACGTCCGCTTATTCGTTGGTTCGCACCCAGGCGCCGACCAGCCCTGTCACCTGTCTGAGACCCCACGCCGCGATGCGCGCGTCGCGCTATTTCAGGCGTAATTTCCCCGGCGAAATCCTTTATGCGGTGAAGTCGAACCCCAGGTTCGAGATCCTCGATGCGGTCCACAGCGCCGGCATTGACCATTTCGATGTTGCCTCGATCGCCGAGATCCGGCTGGTGGCCGATCGGTTCCCCGGCGCGCTGCTGTCCTACATGCATTCGATTAAGAGCCGAGAGGCGATCCGCGAGGCCTATTTCAGCTATGGCGTGCGCCACTTCGCGCTGGATTCTCATGATGAGTTGGAGAAGATTTCGGCGGCGACGGACGGTGCGCGCGATCTCACCCTGCTGATCCGCCTCGCCGTGCCCAATATCCATGCCGAAATGGATCTATCGGCGAAGTTTGGCATCGCCCCGCTCGATGCCGCCCCTTTGCTGGTGCAGGCAAGGGCGGTCGCGGCGAAGGTCGGCATCTGTTTCCATGTGGGATCGCAATGCATGAACCCGGCCGCGTTCGGCGTGGCGCTGGAGAGGGTCGGCGATGTCATCCGCGCGTCGGGCGTGATGCTCGACATTGTCGATGTGGGCGGCGGGTTCCCGTCGCTCTATCCCGACATGACCCCGCCGCCGCTCGATACCTATATGAGCGAAATAGCCACCGCTCTGGGTCGAATTCCCATCGGCGAGGGCTGCGAGATCTGGGCCGAGCCAGGGCGCGCGCTGGTGGCCGAAGCCGGGTCGACCCTGGTGCGCGTCGATCATCGCCGCGGCGATCATCTGTATATCAACGATGGCACCTATGGCAGCCTGTTCGATGCTGGCGTGCCCGGCTTCGTTTTCCCGGTTCGTGCTATACGGCTCCAAGGCCGGCCGTCGCGCCGCTTGCTGCCCTTCTCGTTCTACGGCCCGACCTGCGACGGGCTGGACTATATGAAGGGGCCGTTCCTGTTGCCCGCGGATATGGGCGAGGGCGACTATATCGAGGTCGGCCAGACCGGTGCCTATGGCAGCACCATGCGCACCCAGTTCAACGGCTTTTATTCAGACGAAACGGCGATTCTAAGCGATCCGCCCCTATTGTCCCTGTATCGGGGACGAAACCGCGCGCCGCAACTTGGCGGCGTACACCATTATGACAAATCGGGAACCGACCAATGAGCGTTAATCCCCAGATTGAGACTGCCAAAGACGCGCTATTGAGCACGCCCATCGAACATATCGATATGACGGCGTTCGATGCCCGCGAGATTATCGACGCCATGGCGAAGATGTCGTTCACCTCGCGCGATCTGGCCCGGGCGGCGGAAATTTACAATGCCATGCTGGCCGATGAGAATTGCTCGATTATCCTGACCCTGGCCGGGTCGACCTCGGCAGGTGGTTGCATGCAGATCTATTCAGACCTGATCAAATACAACATGGTCGATGCGGTTGTGGCGACCGGCGCCAGCATCGTCGATATGGATTTCTTCGAAGCCCTGGGGTTCAAGCATTATCGCGGCGATGTCGCCGCCGACGACAATTATCTGCGCGATCTCGCCATCGACCGCATCTACGATACCTATATCGACGAGGACGATCTGCAATCCTGCGACCACGCCATCGCCGAGATCGCCGATGGTCTCGACGCGAAGCCCCATACCTCGCGCGAGTTTATCCACGCCATGGGGGCCTATCTGGCTGCCGGCAAGGCCCGCAAACCGGGCTCGTTGGTGCAGACCGCCTACGAGGCCGGCGTGCCTGTATTCTGCCCGGCCTTCACCGATTCCAGCGCCGGGTTCGGCCTGGTCATGCACCAGGACCGCAACCCTGAGAGCCATCTGACAATCGATTCGGTGCGCGATTTCCGCGAGCTTACCGATATCAAGGTGAAGGCGGGCACCACGGGTCTGCTCATGGTCGGCGGCGGCACGCCGAAGAATTTCGCGCAAGACACGGTGGTCTGCGCCGAGATGTTGGGCAAGCCGGTCGAGATGCACAAATATGCCGTGCAGATCACCGTCGCCGATGTGCGCGACGGCGCCTGCAGCAGCTCGACCCTGAAAGAGGCCTCGTCCTGGGGCAAGGTGGAGACGACCATGGAGCAGATGGTGTTCGCCGAAGCGGGCAGCGTTATCCCGTTGCTGGCCAGCGATGCCTACCATCGGGGCCATTGGAAGAACCGCCGGCCGCGGCGGTTTACCTCGGTCTTCGGGGGTTAAGAACGGTCATGGAGACCTTGGCGCCGTCGCAAGGTTTCCTCGGCCTGAGCGACGAGGAAGCCGCCGGCACGGCGGGTAAGCCGGGGGTCACCATCGTGCCGTTCGGCCTGGAAGCCTCGGTCAGCTATGGCGGCGGCACGGCGCGGGGGCCGCAGGCAATTATCGACGCCTCGCACCAGGTCGAGCTGTTCGACGAGGAACTGTGGCGCGAGCCCTGCCGCGATTACGATCTGACGACCCTGGCGCCATTTCCGCTGGAAACGGGTATTCCGCGGGCCCTCGATCAGTTGGAAGCCATCGTGGGCGGGATCTTGGACCAAGGCCGCTTTCCCCTGACCCTGGGCGGCGAACACTCGCTGACCGTGGGGGCTCTGCGCCCCTTCCTCAAACGCTTCGATGATCTGGTCATCCTGCAATTCGATGCCCATGCCGATCTGCGCGACGGCTATGACGGCGAGCCCTACTCCCACGCCGCCGCCATGCGGCGCTGCCTCGACGCGCCGGGGGTGAGCCTGGTCTCTGTCGGGGTGCGCAATATATCGGCCGAAGAGATTCCGTTTCTCGAAGTTAACCGCGAGCGCATCCAAATCCATTGGGCGAAAGACAAAGCCAGTTGGAACATCGATGAAATCGTCGCCCCGCTGGCCGGTCGGCCGGTCTATCTCACCTTCGATCTGGACGGTTTCGATGCCAGCCTGATGCCGGCCACCGGCACGCCGGAGCCGGGCGGGCTGTTCTGGGACGAGGCGATTAACATCATCCGGGCGGCGAGCCGTGTGGCCGGCGAGATCGTCGGCGCCGATATCGTCGAACTTGCGCCGATTGCCGGCCTGCACGCCTGCGATTTTCTCGCCGCGAAACTGGCCCACAAGATTCTGGCCTATCGGTTTAGTGGCGCGGCTCGATAACCCTTGGCTGGACTCGTTTTTAAGTACCCCCCACCCCATCCCTCCCCCTCAAGGGGGGAGGGGGAAGATTGTCGATACCTCGTTAGTATTCCCTCCTTCCGGCGAGGGGGAGGGATGGGGTGGGGGGTGCTTGCGACTATTCTATGTTCCGGAAGTAGGGTGAGCGAAGGGAGCCTGAACGGCTTTATGCCCCCCGCGCGACAGCGCGCCAGCCGATATCGTGGCGGTAAAAGCCGTCGGGCCAGTCGATATGGTCGACCGCGGCATAGGCCTTGGCTTGGGCCTCGGCGATGGTGGCGCCGCTGGCGGTGATGTTCAGCACCCGGCCGCCATTGGCGCGCAGGCTGCCACCCTCAAGGACTGTACCGGCGTGAAAGACTATGGCGTCTTCGAGACTGATCGTGTCGAGGCCACGAATTTCGCTGCCTTTGGCGTAATCGCCGGGGTAGCCGTTGGCGGCCATGACCACGGTCAGCGCGACGTCGTCGGACCAGCGTAGATTGAAGGTCTCCAGCATGCCATCGCACGACGCCACAAGCGCCGGCAGAATATCGGAGCGTAGGCGCAGCATCAGCACCTGGCATTCCGGGTCGCCAAACCGCACATTATATTCCAGCAGCTTGGGGCCTTCTTGCGTTAGCATCAGGCCGGCATAGAGCACGCCCGAGAAGGGTGTTCCCTCCGCCGCCATGCCCTCGACCGTCGGCGTAATGATGCGCTCCATGATCTCGGCCTGCAGCGCCTCGGTCAGGGCCGGGGCCGGCGAATAGGCGCCCATGCCGCCGGTATTGGGGCCGGTATCGCCATCGCCGACCGCCTTATGATCCTGGGCGCCGACCAGGGGGAGCGCCGTCTTGCCATCGACCAGGGCGAAAAAGCTCAACTCCTCGCCGGTCATGCATTCCTCGATGACCAACTCCTGGCCAGCCGCGCCGAAGGCACTGTCGGTCATCGCCGCATCGACGGCGGCCAGCGCCTCGTCGACCGATTGGGCGACGGTGACGCCCTTGCCGGCGGCCAGCCCGTCGGCTTTGACAACGATCGGCGCGCCTTGGTCTTCGATATAGGCCTTGGCGGCGGCGGCGTCGGTGAAACGGCCATACGCGGCGGTGGGGATATTATATTTGGCGCACAAATCCTTCATGAAGCCCTTCGAGCCTTCCAGCACGGCCGCGTCGGCGCTTGGCCCGAAGGCTTTGATGCCGACTTCGGCCAAACGGTCGACCAGCCCCAACACCAAAGCCGCCTCGGGGCCGACGACGACGAAATCGATGGCGTTTTCGGTGGCGAAGCACACCAGTGTTTCGATATCATCGGCGGCGATTGGGACGCATTCGGCGTCTTGGGCGATACCGGCGTTACCCGGCGCGCAATAGAGCGCATCGCACAAGGGTGAAGCCGATATGGCCCAGCAAAGAGCATGCTCGCGTCCGCCGCCGCCAACTACCAGTACCCGCATTTTCGATCCTTCGATTAGTGTGGCCGCCTTTGTATCATGTCAGATGAGTCTATGAACCCGCCTGCTTACGATAACGACCCCGCCGGACCCGAAACCGGCAGCAACGAACCGCCGGTTTTCAGCGTCACCGAACTGAGCGGGGCGCTGAAACGCGTCGTCGAGGATACCTTCGGCTATGTGCGCGTGCGCGGCGAGATTTCCGGCTTCAAGCGCGCCGCCTCCGGCCATCTCTATATGGCCCTGAAAGACGCCGACGCCAATATGGATGCGGTGTGCTGGCGCGGCACGGCGGGCAAGCTCGACATCGAACCCGAAGACGGGCTCGAGGTCATCGCCACCGGGCGGGTCACCACCTATGCCGCCCGCTCGAAATACCAGATGGTGATCGAGCGGATGGAGGTCGCCGGCGAGGGCGCGCTGCTCAAGATGATCGAGGAGCGGCGCAAGCGGCTCACCGCCGAAGGCCTGTTCGACGATGCGCGCAAGCAGGCGCTGCCCTATCTGCCCGAGGTGATTGGCGTGGTCACGTCGCCGACCGGCGCGGTATTCCGCGACATCATGCATCGCCTCAATGACCGCTTCCCGCGCCGGGTGCTGCTCTGGCCGGTCCTGGTACAGGGCACCAACGCTGCCGAGCAGGTGACCGCGGCCATCGAAGGGTTCAACGCTTTGGAAGCGGGCGGCGACGTGCCGCGCCCTGACCTGTTGATCGTGGCGCGCGGCGGCGGCTCGCTGGAAGATCTCATGGCGTTCAACCAGGAAAATGTGGTGCGCGCCGCGGCGGCCAGCGCCATTCCGCTGATTTCCGCCATCGGTCATGAGACCGATACCACCCTGATCGATTTCGCGTCCGACCGGCGCGCGCCGACCCCCACCGCCGCGGCGGAACTGGCCGTGCCCGTGCGCAGCGAACTCCTGGCGCAACTGGCCGATGACGGATCGCGGCTGTTCGGCGCCATGACCCGCTATCTCAGCGGCATGGGCCAGCATGTCACCGGCTTGGCGCGCGGTCTGCCCGAACCGCGCCGGCTGCTCGAGGCGGCCATGCAGCGTAGCGACGATTGGTCCGAACGGCTCGGTCCGGCCATGGCGCGGCGGCTTAGCGATGGCCGGCAACAGGTCGACGAGGCGGCGCGCCACCTGATCAGCCCGGCCGATTATATCGCTCGCAAACGCCAGGATCTGGCGGTGGTCGTGCCGAGCGAGGAACGCTTCAGCCGTCTCGGCCAGGCGATCTTCCAGACACGGGCGCAATACCTGGCCAATGTGGATAAACTGCTGGAAAGCTATTCTTATAAGGGCGTGCTGGAACGGGGCTTTGCGGTGGTGCGCGATAGCGCTGGTGCGCCGGTAACGGCGGCGGGCATGCTGTCAGCGGGCGATGCGGTGTCGCTGTCCTTCAAGGAAGAAGGCCGCGCCGAGGCGGTAATCTCGTCCGTTGGCGCGGGCACCGGTACGCCGCCGACGCCAAAGAAACCAGCCGTGAAGAAAAAGCCGGCCGCCAAGCGCAGTGCGCCGCCGGACGATTCCCAGGGAAGTCTGTTGTGAGGGTCGTCGTCGCCGCGTTGGCCTGGTTCCTCCTGATTGCCGCGCCGGCCGCGGCGGTCGAACTCAAGGGCCCGCTGACCCAAGGCGGGTTGATCACCGGCATAGCGCCGCCGGGGACGGCGGTGGCTTTCGAGGGCCGCGTATTGCGGGTCGACCCCCAGACCGGCACCTTTGTCTTCGGCATCGGCCGCGATCATGGGGCCGAGGCCACCCTGACTGTTACCCATCCCGATGGGCGGGTGGAAAACAAGATTCTGGCGATCGCGTCGCGGCAATGGCAGATCGAGCGCATCGACGGCCTGCCACCGAAAACGGTAACGCCGCCCGCAGAGGTCCTGGCGCGTATTCGCCGCGAGGGGGCGCTGATCAATGCGGCACGGGCGCGCGATACGGCTGAAATGGCCTTTTCCGGCGGTTTCATACTACCTGCCAAGGGGCGGCTCAGCGGCTTCTATGGCAGCCAGCGAATCTTGAACGGCAAACCGCGTCGGCCCCATCTCGGCCTCGACGTCGCCGGCCCGGTGGGAACCCCGGTGCACGCCGCGGCCCCCGGCGAGGTGGTATTGGCCGAGGGTGACCTGTTCTACACCGGTGGCACGGTGACGATCGATCACGGGCATGGCGTGACGACGATCTATTCGCACCTCAATTCGGTCGATGTGGAAGTCGGCGCGCGCGTCGCCCAGGGCGACCCCATCGGCACAATCGGCGCCACCGGCCGCGCCACCGGCCCCCATCTGGATTGGCGCATCAACTGGTTCAACGTGCGCCTCGACCCGCAACTGGTGCTGGAGCTGAACGCTCAATAAAAATTTCAGGTAATCCCCGCCAACAGCGCCCGGATCTTATCTTCGTTCTGCCATTCCAGAATGACCGGCACGGTTTGCACCATGGACTTGGTTTGGGCGGGCAGGCGCACCCAATCTTTTTCTGTGGTGACCAGGGTGGCGTCTAGGGCGGCGGCCTCGACGCAGATATTCATGATTTCCGGCACCGTGTAGCGGTGATGGTCGGCGAAGGCATGGTGTGCCGCCAAGGTGCAGCCCATTTCCTGCAACGTAGTGAAAAATTTCTCCGGCCGGCCGATACCGGCGATTGCGACGACCCGTTTGCCGGCGACGAATTCGGCCTCCGGGGTTGGCGTCAGGCGGGCGGCGAGGACCGGGAAATCTGGGTGTAAATTATCGGCGATACCGGTCTTGTCGTCGCCGATGATGACCAGCGCATCGGCGCGCGCGAACCCCTCGGCGACCGGTTCGCGCAGGGGACCGGCGGGGACTAGCCGGCCATTGCCGAACCCGCTGGCGCCGTCGACGACGATCAGGCTGAAATCTTTCTCCAGCGAGGGATTCTGAAACCCGTCATCCATGATGATGATGTCCGCGCCGGCCTCGCTCGCCGCCTTGGCGCCGGCCACCCGGTCGCGGGACACCCAAGTCGGCGCGGCGCGTGCCAGCAAAAGGGCTTCGTCTCCCACCTCGGTAGCCTTGTGACGGTAGGCCTCGACCTTCAATGGCCCCACCTCGATGCCGCCATAACCACGGGTGAGAAAGGCAATATTTCGATCCGCCAGTAACGCCGCCAGTGCCAGGGCAACCGGGGTTTTGCCCGCGCCACCGGCAACCAGATTGCCGACGCAGATCACCGGCACATCCGCTCTTTGCGGGCGCGCGAAGCCTTTTTTGACGCTGTCGGCCAGGGCATAGAGACTTGCCAGAGGGGCCAGCGCCGACGCCGTCGCGCCGGGCACTTGATACCAGAACGCCGGCGTTTTCATGGCGTTGCCGGAGCGATTGTGTCGAGCAGGGGCGCTAAGGCAGCCATCACCCGGTCGAGCACATCGTCATGGATTGCCGCCGTGGCCGCCGCCGCGTCCGCCATGGCGGTTGCATCGTCGGGCGCCGCCAGCAGGGCCGCGACGTTGGACGCTAGTGCATCGGCGCTGTCGATCTGGCGGCTGCCGCCGGCTTGGGCAAGTTCGTTGGCGATGGCCTGAAAGTTCGTCACATGGGGACCGTGCAGGATGGCGCATTTGAGAACTGCCGGTTCCAGCATGTTCTGTCCGCCATGGGGGATCAGCGAGCCGCCGATAAAAGCGATGGGCGCGATACGATAGAACAGGCCCAATTCGCCGGTGCCGTCGGCGAGATAAATATCGACCGCATCGGTAATCGGTTCGGATAGCGAGCGGCGGGCAACGGTCAGCCCTTCGCGTGCCAACGCCGCCGCTATCTCGGTCGCCCGCTGCGGATGGCGCGGGGCGATGATGGTCAGTAAGTCGGGTCTGTCTTGGACGATCTTGGCATGAACTTGACCGGCGATGGCTTCTTCGCTGACATGGGTGCTGGCGGCCAGCCACACCGGGCGGGTGCCGATGGCCTCCTGCAGCGCCACCAGTTCAGATGCAGTTGCCGGCAGTGGCGCGGCCGCGGTCTTGAGATTGCCGGAGACGATGACATTGCCGGCGCCGAGATCGCGCAGGCGTTCGGCGATGGTCTCGTCCTGGGCCAGCACCAGCGAAAAGCTCGACAATAGCCGATGGGCCAGGCCGCGTGCGCGCTGCCAACCGCTGTGCGAACCCTCGGATATGCGCGCATTGAGCAGCACCATGGGCGTGCCGCGCGCGGCGGTCTCGAGCAGCAGGTTGGGCCAGAGTTCCGATTCCACCCACACCGCCATGTCCGGTTGCCAATAGCCCAGGAAGCGGCGCACCCAGGCGGGGCGATCGACCGGCACGAATTGATGCAGCGCCCGGTTCGGCAGGCGTTCTCCCATCAGGCTGGCAGAGGTGACTGTGCCGGTGGTCATCAGAACATTCAGGTTCGGCCGTTCGCGCGTCATCCGGTCGATCAGCACCAGAACCGATTGGGCTTCGCCGATACTGGCCGCATGCAGCCATAAAAGAGGTCCCTCGGGACGCTGTAGCGAGGCGACCCCGCGCCGCTCGTCGAGGCGGGCGGGATCCTCCTTGCCCTTCGCCACGCGCCGCCGCAGCAAGAGCTGGATCAGCGGCAGGCCGGCGGTGGTCAGACCGCGATAGAGGCCGAGCAACGGCAGCGCGTTTGTGGTGCCGCCGATACTCATGCGGGCGCTGGGGCGTTCGCCGGTTGATCGGCCATGTTATCCGTCGCGGACTCGGCGTCGCGGAACTGCAGTTTGCTCAGCCTTGCATAGAGGCCACCCTGAGCGAGCAATTCGGCGTGGCTGCCGGTTTCGACGATACGTCCCTGATCCATCACATAGATCACGTCGGCGCCCATCACGGTGGCCAACCGATGGGCGATGACCAAGGTGGTGCGGCCGTGGGAGAGGCGTTCGAGGGCCTGTTGCACCAGCCGTTCGGATTCGGCGTCGAGCGCACTGGTGGCTTCGTCGAGGAGCAGTATGGGGGCGTCGCGCAGAATCGCGCGGGCAATGGCAATACGCTGGCGTTGGCCGCCCGATAGTTTGAGACCGCGTTCGCCAACGATGGTGTCGTAGCCTTCCGGCAGGTCGCCGACAAACTCATCCGCCGCCGCGGCCTTTGCCGCCGCGATAATATCCTCGCGGGACGCGTCAGGCCGTCCGAAGGCGATATTGGCGGCAACGCTGTCGTCGAACAGGGTGACGTCCTGGCTGACCAGGGCGATCTGAGCGCGCAGGCTCGCCAGGGTGAGGTCACGCACATCCGTGCCGTCGATGCTGACATGACCCTCGACGGCGTCATAGAAGCGCGGAATCAGGTTCAAAATCGTCGACTTGCCGGCGCCACTCAGGCCCACCAGCGCAACGGTCTGCCCCGGGGTCACGGCGAACGAGACATCGTTCAAGGCTTGGTTCGCGCCATCATAGGAAAACCGCACCCGGTCGAAGGCGATTGCACCCTGGCAGTCGGTGAGGGGTTGAGCGTCGGCGCGGTCGACGATGGTTGGTTTGGAATCGAGCAGCGCGAAGCTGCGATGCACCGCCGCGAGGCCTTCCTGCAGGCTGGCATTGAGCGGTCCGAGCGAGCGGATTGGCTGGTAGGCCATGACCACAGCGGTCAGAAAGCCGATAAATTCGTCCAGCGTACCGGTGCCTGATGTCACACGCCAACCGCCAAAGGCGAGAATGGCGGCGACCGAAACGCCGCCCAGAGTTTCCAGAATCGGATAGGTGCGCGAGCGCCCCTTCACGATTTTCATGCCCAGATGGTAGATGCTATCGAATTGTTGATCGGCGCGCGCCCGTTCGTGGGCCTCCATACGGTAGGCCTTGATCAGCCGGGTGCCGGCCAGGGCCTGGACGAGATTGGCGGTCATCTCGCCCATTTCGAGCTGAATGTTGGTGGATGCCCGGCGCAGGCGGTGACCGATGCGGATAACCGGCCGGCTGCCAATGGGCAGCAGTAGAACGACGATCGTCGCGAGCAGCCAGTCGAGATAGAACATGGTGCCGATCAACGCGGCCGCCGACAGGCCGTTGCGCACCAAGCCAATCAGCGACTTCGACAGCGCGTCGCGCATCATGTTTACATCGTTGGTGAACCGCGACATCAGCGTGCCGGTCGAGGTCTCGTGAAAGCTCGCCATGTTGGCACGCATCAAATGGGCGAACATCGCCTTCTGGATGCGGTTGATAATGCGCAGTGCCACCGATTGGCTGACCACGGTTTGGGCGTAGCTCGTAAAGCCCCGGATGATTGCAAGTGCGACGATCAGCACCGGCATGACAAGGAACAGGGCCAGATCGCGCTGCTCGAGGCGCTCGATCGACATCTGAATGAGAATGGGAAACGCCCCGGTGGTGGCCGCGACGGCTAGCATCAGGGCGCCGGCGATGGCCAAATGGGGTAAATGGGCGCGCATCCAATCGCGCCACAACCGGGCGACCAGGTAGCGTGTCGATTCGTTCAGCGCAGGCTTATCTGGTGTCAGTTCGGTCAACGGCGCGCGGCCCCTGCATGGTGCGGCATCGGTATACCATGAGGGCGCGAAGCCCTGCTACTGGGGCTTGTCCGGCGCTGCCGCTCAGCTACCGCCGGCGACGGTCATGCCGTCGATGCGTACCGTCGGCGAATTGGTGCCATAGCGGAACACCAGATCGTTGGCCGGCACCAAATTGCGGAACATGTCCTTCAAATTGCCGGCGATGGTCATTTCAGTCACCGGAAAGGCGCGTTTGCCGCCTTCGATCCAGAACCCGCTGGCGCCACGGCTATAATCGCCGGTCACGCCGTTGACCCCCATACCCATCAGCGACGTGATGTAAAACCCGCTCTCGATGTCGGCCATTAGCTCGTCCGGCGTTTGCGTGCCCGCCTCGAGATAGAGATTGGTGGGGGACGGGCTGGGTGGCGCTGAAGTGCCCCGCGAGGCGCGGCCCGAACTGGTCATGCCCAGTTGGCGGGCCGAGGCCAGGTCGAGCAACCAAGTGGTCAGCACACCATCTTCGACCAGGTTTAGCTTGGCGTTCTCCAGGCCTTCACCGTCGAACGGCTTGGAGCGCAGGCCGCGCGGCCGGTGCGGGTCGTCGACGATGTTGATGCCGGGCGCGAAGACGGCTTTACCCAAACTGTCTTTGAGAAAGCTGGTGCCGCGCGCCACCGAGGGGCCGTTGATAGCGCCCATCAAATGGCCCAGCAGGCCGCCGGCGATGCGCGGGTCGAAAACCACCGGCGCTGAAATGGTCGGCATCTTGCGGCCGCCGAGATGGCTGACGGCACGGGTGCCGGCGCTTGTGCCGATGGTGGCGGGGTCTGCCAGATCGGCGGCGAACACCGCCTGGCTGTAGTCGTAATCGCCCTCCATATCGGTGCCTTCGCCGGCGATGACCGACACCCCCATGCCGAAATCGGTGCGCGCATAGCCGCCGGAAAAGCCGTTGGTTGCTGCCAGCGCCACCTGGCTATGGCTCCACCCGGCTTCCGCCCCGTCGGAATTGGTGATGCCCTCGACTGCCCGGGCGGCGTCTTCGCAAGTGCGGGCTATGGCAATCAGTTCCTCGCCGCTGGGCTCTTTGCTATCGACCATGTCCAATTCGGGAATAGAAGTGGTCAGTTGATCGGGATCGGCCAGGCCGCACCAGGGATCGTCGGGGACGGTACCGGCCATGGCGAGCGCCCGGTCGACCAATTCATCGAGCGCTTCGGCGCTGAGATCGGTCGAGGAGACCACCGCCTGTTTCTTGCCGCGAAAGACCCGCAATCCCAGATCGAAGCTTTCTTCGCGTTCCAGCTTCTCGATTTCGCCGAGGCGTTGCGCGTGAGATAGCGAGATCGAGCGGGCCAGCACGCCGTCGGCACCGTCGGCGCCGCGCGACTTGGCTTTCGTCAGCAAATCGTCGAGCAGATTAAGGTCGTCGTCGGCGGTATCGAGGCTCATCACTTCATTCCTGCAAAAAGGCTGGGGCGGCACTTAATTCTACCCCTATGTAAGGCCTGACGGCGTCATATCGAAGGAACTTTTTCGATAGCGGTGCGCCTATTTGATGGATGGCCGGTTACACCTCGCTTGTGGTCGGCGCGCGTTGGCGGCAACATGGCGGCCATGGATCAGGACCTCTTTCAAACCGACCCGGTGCTCAAGCGGGCCGCCGGTTATCCCTACGACATCACCCCGACCTCCTTCACCTTTAACGAAGGGGAGGCGGCGCCGTTCGATCCGGCCTTGACGCACGGACGATACCCGGTGATCGGCTATGGCTCCAACCAATCGCCGCTGCGGTTGCGTCAGAAATACGGTACCGCGCACGCGCCCATCCCGGTCCAGCGTGGCTGGCTGGCCGATCATGATGTGGTCTATTCGGCTCATTTCGCGTCTTATGGCTCGTTGCCCGCGGCGCTGCGCCATGTGGAAGGCACCTCGGTATCAATTGCCGTTAATTGGCTCGACGACGAGCAGTTGGAGATTATGCACGGCACGGAATGGGACCATTACCACTATGCCCGCCTGACCAATATCTCGTTGCGTTTGGCCGAAGGCGAAGTGCTGAGCGAGGCCTATGTCTATCTCTGCTTTTCCGGCCATACGGTGCGCGATGGCGAACCGATCGCCGTGGCAGAAGTGGTGGCGGAAAATCGCCGTCATAAGGCGCTCGGTCAGCTCGACGCCCTTGCGCTGATGCGCGCCCGGCTTGCGCCGGATGCGGCGTTGGCGGATTTCGTGAAAGCCCATATCGCCGACAAAGAGCTGCGCGTGACACGGACCCGGCAGTTGGGAGACGCTGCCATCGCGCCCCGGCACGCCGCACACGAGGTCGTTTACAAGGGGCTCGAATAAGCGTCGTTGCTTTTCCGCCATAGTCTGCATAAACTTAACCGACAGGTTAAACAATATTCAGAGGAGAGCGCAGAATGGCAGACCATGGAACATTTCATTGGAACGAACTGTCGACCACCGATGTGGAAGGCGCCAAGGCGTTTTACAGCGAGGTTGTCGGTTGGAGCTATGACGAGATGCCCAACATGTCCGGCGGCACTTATTGGATCGCCAAGTCCGGCGATGCCATGGCCGGCGGGCTGATGGATATGCCAGAAGCCGCGCCTGCAGGCACGCCGCCGCATTGGATGTCTTATCTTGCCATCGACGATGTCGATAGTGCGATCGCCAAAGTCCCCGGGCTCGGCGGCACGGTGTTGGTTGAGGCGTTCGATATTCCAAATATCGGTCGCATGGCTGTGATCCAAGACCCCCAGGGTGCGGTGATTTCGCTGATGACCCCGGCTGCGCAGGGCTAGTCGGTTAGACGACCTGCCCGGCGATGATTGCGGCGAGCACGATTAGGCCGAAATCGCGATTGGATTTGAACCGGGCCAGGCAATTTTTCGGATCGTCGAAATCGGCGCTGGCGGTCTGCCAAACCCCGTGGGCGGCCGCCAGAGCAAGGCCTACATAGAACGGCCAGCTGAGGCCGACGGCCCAGCCGGTCAGCGCCAGCAGGGCGAGCGCGACCGCAAAAAAACCGGCGATCCAGGGCCGCGAGCGGTCGCCGAAGAGACGTGCCGTCGATTTGATGCCGACCAGAGCGTCGTCCTCTTTGTCCTGATGAGCGTAGATCGTGTCGTAGGCCAGGGTCCAAAAGAAGCCGGCGGCGTAGAGGATCAGCGCCGGCGTAGCGATATCGCCGCGCACCGCCGCCCAGCCGAGCAGCGCGCCCCAGTTGAAAGTCAGCCCGAGCCAGGCCTGCGGCCACCAGGTGATGCGCTTCATGAGCGGGTAGGGGACGACCAGCAGCAGGCTCGCTGCACCTACGGCGACAGCGAACAGGTTGAACTGGAGCAGGATCAGCAGGCTCACCCCGAAGAGGACCGCGAGAAACAGCAACGCCCGGGGGATCGAGATGGCGCCCGACGCGATCGGCCGGTCGGCGGTGCGGGCGACCCTTGCGTCGAAATCCCGGTCGAACAGATCGTTGATCACGCAGCCGCCGCCGCGCATCAGGATGGCGCCCACGCCGAACAGAATAATCAGCCAGGGGTCGGGCCAGCCGCCGTCGGGCGGGGCCAGCGCTACCGCCCACCAGCCGGGCAACAGGAGCAGCCAAGTACCGATGGGCCGGTCGAAGCGCGCCAGGCGCAGATAGGGATGCGCCGACCGCGGCGTTAGCCGGTCGACCCAATTGCCCCGCGGGATGTCGCTGGCGTTATGTTGTTGCTGTTCGCTCACTACGGCCTATTGTTAGCAGAACGCCCAACGACTCCCAAAGAAACTGGCATGTCCGAAACTACACCGGGACCGCGCTTGCCGAAATTGCGCCTGTTTGTCGCCGATGACCTTGACGCCGGCGCGGCGATTACCCTGGGCAGGGACCAGTCCCACTACATCACCAATGTCATGCGCGCCGCCGCCGGCGACGAAATCGCCCTGTTCAATGGCCGCGACGGGGAATGGGCAGGTGAAATAACCACGTTAGGTAAGCGCACGGTTGATCTGTCCCTGACCGAACGGCTGCGTGACCAGGTGTCGGAGCCCGACCTTTGGCTGGCCTTCGCGCCCATAAAACGCGGCCGGATCGATTTCGTCGCCGCCAAGGCGACCGAGCTGGGCGTGTCGCGGCTGATCCCGGTGATGACCGCGCGCACCCAAATGAGCCGGGTGAATACCGGCCGTCTGCTGGCCAATGCCATTGAGGCGGCCGAACAATGCGAGCGTTTGACCGTACCGGCGGTGAGCGATCCGGTGTCTCTGGCCGATATACTCTCGGGCTGGCCGGCCGACCGGCGCCTGTTCGTGGGCGATGAGACCGGTACCGGCCAGCCGATTGCCGAAGCCGCCGGCGATATTGCGTCTGGTGCAAGTCAGCCCTGCGGGATTCTGGTAGGCCCCGAGGGCGGATTTACCCCCGACGAACTTGACGATATGGGTAAACTGGCCTTTGTTACTAAGATCGGGTTGGGGCCACGTGTCATGCGTGCCGATACGGCAGCCATTGCCGCCCTGTCCGTAATACAGGCCATTGCCGGTGACTGGCGGGACAGCCGGAGCCGGTAAAGCTAAAAAGAACAATTAGAACGGCACGGCGAGATATGGCAGCACCTTCCACCGGCGGTGGCCCGCTCATTGAATCCAAGGCTCAGCTCATCGAGTGGTTCGAGGCTGGCAATAAGCCGCCCGAAGCGTGGCGGATCGGTACCGAACACGAGAAGTTCGCCTATCGCATCGACGATCATTCGCCGCTCTCCTATGACAGTAGCCCGGGCATCCGCGATTTGTTGGAAGGCATGCAGCAGTTCGGCTGGAAGCCGGTGTTCGAAGGCGACAATGTGATCGCGCTCAGCGGCGACAATGGCGCCAACATCTCGCTGGAGCCCGGCGGACAGTTCGAGCTGTCGGGCGCGCCGGTGGAGACTCTGCACCAGACGTGCGACGAGGTGCACGAACATCTGCGCCAGATCCGCGAGGTCAACAAGGATCTCGGTGTCGCCATGATCGGTATCGGGTTTCATCCGACGCTGCGGCGCGAGGATGCGCCCTGGATGCCTAAAGGCCGCTACAAGATCATGCGTGAATATATGCCCAAGGTGGGCACCATGGGCCACGACATGATGCTGCGGACTTGCACGGTCCAGGTGAATTTGGACTTCGCCAGTGAAGCCGATATGGCGCGCAAGATGCGGGTTGGTATGGCCTTGCAGCCGATTGCCACCGCCTTATTTGCCAATTCGCCGTTCCGCGAAGGCAAGGCGACCAAATATGTCAGCCTGCGCAGTCATGTTTGGACCGACACCGACCCGGACCGCTCGGGCATTCTGCCATTCGTGTTCGACGATGATTTCGGCTTCGAACATTATGTCGACTATGCGCTCGATGTACCGATGTATTTCGTCGCCCGCGACGGCAAATATGTAGATGCCAGCGGTCAATCGTTCCGTGACTTCCTGGATGGCAATCTGCCGGCCTTGCCCGGTGAGAAGCCGACCATGGGCGATTGGGAGGACCACACCACGACGCTGTTTCCAGAGGTGCGGCTCAAGCGTTTCATCGAGATGCGCGGCGCCGATGGCGGGCCGTGGCGGCGCATCTGTGCGTTGCCGGCCTTCTGGGTGGGGCTGCTCTATGACAGCGAAGCGCTCGACGCCTCCTGGGATATGATCAAGGATTGGACCGCCGACGAGGTCACCGCGCTGCGTAACGAAGTGCCAGCGGCCGGGCTCAAGACACCGTTCCGCAATCACCAAATCATCGATATTGCCCGTGAAACCCTGGAAATCGCGCGATTAGGCTTGAAAAACCGCGCCCGCAAGGACTTTTGGGGGCAGGACGAATCGCATTTTCTGGCAACCCTGGAACAGATCGTCGATTCCGGTATTACCCCGGCGGAGAATAAGCTGGCGGCGTTCAATGGCCGTTGGAACCAAAGCGTCGATCGCGCGTTTGAGGAATATGCCTACTAGGTCGCGTTGTGTAGGTGCGCGGTTATCGACGGTCCTTGGGCGAGCCCAGCAGGAACGCGAAGAAAATCCCAGTCAGGGACACAATCGCGAACATCAAAAACGTGTCGCGGAAGGCCAATGTAATTGCTTGCGCTGAGACGACCTGGCCTAGGTAGAGAATCGCGCCGGATTGCTGGATCGCTTCGGGCAGTCCGCCGGTGGCGAGCAGGCCTTCAACTTCGCGCAAGAAATCCGCGGTAACCGCATTGGCCGCCGATTGCGATGCGGCGAAGGCGTCGCTGAAGAATGCGATCCGCTGTTCCAGGAATATCGCCAGCAGGTTGATGCCGAAGGCGCCGCCCAATTGGCGGGTGAAATTTATCGTGCCATTGGCTGATGGAATTTGATCGGGCGGGAAACCCTTTAAGCCCACGGCCATCAGCGGCGGGAAAATGGCGGCGTGGGTGGCGCGGCCGATCATGACGATAATCGCAAAGGTCCAGAAGCCGGTGTTGGCGTCGACAACGCCGAGTGCATAGTTCGACCAGGCGAATCCCGCCGATCCCAGCACGATCGGCAGGAGCGCGGGCACGCGGTCGCCGATCCGGCCCATCGCCGGGAAAACAATACCGAGGATCAGGCCCGCGGGTATCAGC
>JABDJY010000413.1 GCA_013003285.1 Alphaproteobacteria bacterium
ATCTGGCATTCGGCAATATCGGCCAAATAGTGCGACTGATGCGCCCATAATTCATTATCGCACAACAGCCCGGGGACCATGACTAAGTTCAATGTATTTCTCAAATTACGTTTCCGAACAGTTGAAATATAAAATTAACCATATTAACAAATTATATCTTTGTCCGGTTCCGGTTGGACCATCGTTTGTGCCATAACTTCAATTCAATGGACCGGTGGATAATTAACACTGGACATTCGACGATGCAGGGGCAATTTATGTGCGGTGCAGCATCGAGCCGCACCAATACTAAATTTGAAAGACCACATGACATTCGAAGACCTTGGACTAAGTCCTGACTTGCTGGGCGCGATTAGCGAAGCCGGCTACACCGAACCAACCCCCATTCAGGCACAAGCCATCCCCCATCTTCTGATGGGCCGCGATATATTGGGTATTGCCCAGACCGGTACGGGAAAAACCGCCGGCTTTACCTTACCCATGATCGAAATTTTAGCGGCGGGCCGCGCCCGCGCGCGCATGCCCCGCTCGTTGATCCTGGAACCGACCCGCGAACTGGCAACCCAGGTTGCCGAAAATTTCGCGGTTTATGGAAAAAATCACAAGCTGTCGATGGCCCTGCTTATCGGCGGCGTCTCGTTCGTCGAGCAAAATGAAAAGCTCGACCGCGGCGTCGATGTTTTGATCGCCACCCCGGGCCGACTGATCGACCAGTTCGAGCGCGGCCGCATCCTGCTGGCGGATATTAAAATCCTGGTTGTCGATGAAGCTGACCGGATGCTCGATATGGGCTTCATCCCCGATGTCGAAAAAATCATGAAACTGCTGCCGCCATTGCGGCAGACCGCCATGTTCTCGGCGACCATGCCGTCAGAAATCAAACGGCTGACCGATTCCTACATGATGAACCCGCGTAAGGTGGAGGTCGCCCCGGCGGCGTCGGCTGCCGAGACGGTCATCCAACGGCTAATCCGGGTGCGAGGCGGTATTGCCGAGAAGCGCAAGGCGCTGCGCGATCTGATCAAAAGCGAGAATGTGCGCAATGCGATTGTCTTTTGTAACCGCAAGCGCGACGTGAAGGTCGTCGACCAGTCCTTGCGCCGTCATGGCTTTAACGCCCAGGCGCTGCATGGCGATTTGCCCCAGTCGGTTCGCACGGCAACCTTGGAAAAATTCCGCGCCGGCGAGATTAGTATTTTGGTGGCCAGCGACGTCGCGGCCCGCGGCCTCGACATCGACGATATGAGCCATGTGTTTAATTTCGATGTGCCCATGCACGCCGATGACTATATCCATCGGATCGGCCGGACCGGCCGCGCCGGACGCGAAGGCCACGCCTTAACGTTGGCGACCAGCGCCGACGATAAATATGTGCAGCAGATCGAACGGTTAATCGGCACCAAGATCGGTGAAGTCAGCACGGCAGAGATATCCGACGAGGTCGTCGCCGCTGAACCCGATGCCAGCCCGCTTGAAGAGAAAAAGACACCGCGCAAGCGATCTTCAAGCCGGCGCAAACCTGCCCAAAAAACCGAAACCAAAACAGATGCCGCACCCGACGCGAAACCGGTTGCCGCTGCCGAGTCGCAAGTTAAGAAACCGGGGACTAAAGAAACCCAGCCGCAGAAGGACCAACGCCGCCCGCAGCAGAAAGAATCGAAAGAGCTGGGCATGGGTGACCATGTACCGGCCTTCCTGCAGCGCTAAATTAGCTGCTGCACGGCGCGCGAACAGGCGTTAGTCTGGCGCCATGCAAACCATATTCGTCCATGTGAAATGTGAACTCGGCCGCGCCTACGACGTGGCCGACGCCGCGGCGTTGGAGATCGAGCAAGTGTCGGAAGTCCATTCGACCTCCGGCCAGTATGATCTGTTGATGAAGTGCTATCTGGCCGACGATACGGATATCGGCCATTTCGTGACCAACAACATCCAGACCCTCGCCGGGGTCAAGGACACCTTCACGCTGATTGCCTTTAAGGCCTTTACCTAATCACCAACCGCCACCGTGTCGGTATCGACGTAGACGTCATCGTCGCCCCCCTCGTCCGGATCGGGCAAGGTGTCGCGGGTGTTTTCCATGCTGGTATCTTGCAAATTGGCACCATCGAGAATGGTTCCCGCCAAGATTGCGTCGTCGAGTACTGCCTCTTTGAGGTTCGCGTTGGTGAGGTTGGCATTGGCCAGATTGGCGCCGTTTAGGCGCGCATTGCCCAGATCGGCCCCGGCCAAATTGGCGCCGCTTAAATCGGCGCCGGACAAGTTGACCGGCCACAAACGGCCGCCGCTTTTTTCCCGCGCTTCCTTCAAAAAGATCGCTATGAACCGCGCGCCGGCCAGATTGGCAGTCCGCAAATCGGCCCGCTCCATGGTGGCGCCCTGCAGATTGGCTGCCGAGAGGTCGGCGCCGACAAGCAGAATTTCGGTCATGTCGGTCATGATGAAGCTGCTGCCGCGCAAATTAGCGCCGTTCATTCTTGTGCCCTTCAACAACGCGCCGTTCAGCTCCATACCGGGCAGATCGATGCGCTCCAGATCCGATCCGGTCAGTTCAGCCCGCTCTCCCGATTGGCCGTCGCCGTCGATCCATTCGAAATGGCGTTTGAGAATGTCTTGAATATTTTTCGGAAAGTCGCTCGCCGGCCGGGAAATTTGCGCCCCTTCTAGTTTGGCATTGGCCAGGTCGACCCCATCGAGGCAGGCATCCTCGAGATTGGCGTTGGTCAGATCCGTATCATTTAAAACCACGCCGGTGAGATCCGCGCCGGCCAAACTTACGCCAGTAAGATTAGCCTTCGACAGATTGGCGCCACGAAGATTGACCCCCTCCATATCCGCATTGTTGAACTGACCCGAAGTGAGATTTGTTCCCGACATGTTGGCGCTACGCATGCTGCTATGCTTCATCGAAGAACCGGTCAGATCGGCGCCCGAGACGTTGGCCTGATCCAGATTTGCGTAATCGAGTACTGCGTTGGAGATACCGCTATCGGCGGAATCAACGCCGAGCATCAAGGCGCCGCCGCGAAGATCGGAGCCGACGAGACTAGCGCCCTGCAACATGACACCCCGCAAATGCGTGCCGCGCATATCGGCGCCGTCAAACTTAGCGCCAGTCAGATCAGCCCCGTCGAACATGGCTGAAAATAAATCAGCGCCGGTTAAGTCGATTTTGCGCATGGAGCAGTTGGCGAAATTGGTGCCCGCCATTTTCCCACGGCTCAAGTTCATATTGTCGAAATTGAAGCGCCGCAGATCCTGCAGCGACAGATCCGCACGGCTGCCGCCCCCCCCCTTTGGTTAACCCAAAGCAGGTGCTTTTTCATTATATCGGCGACATCTGAATGCTTCATCGGAAGCGAAATTCCCCAAGCCTAATCGATCTGACTAAGCCTAGGCCTAAACCCTTAACGGTATATGTGCACCGTGGTTTCGTTAACGGGTCGAAGCTTCAGTATCCGTTAATAAATCGCTACGCCTGCTCGTCGAGGACGCGTTTAGCGATGCGGAAGACCTCCATGCCCATGGGCACGCCGCAATAGACGGAAATCTGCAATAGGATTTCCTTGGCCTCGTCCTGGCTGATGCCGTTGCGCAGTGCACCGCGGAAATGGGTCTCGAATTCCGTCAAACGGCCCAGACCCGCGAGCATGCCCAGATTGAGAATGCTGCGCTCCCGGCGCTCCAAAACGCCGCGCGCCCAGGTGCCGCCCCAACCCAGTTCCGTGACGATCTGTTCCTGAAATTCGCGGTTGAAATCGTCCACATTCTCGAACGCCCGCTCAACATATTCGGCGCCAAGCACTTCCTTGCGGACCGCCAGGCCCTTGTCGAAACGTTCCTTATCCATAGCCCTGCCCTGCTTTCAGTTGGCCGCCGCAAACCGGTCGCGGTCGTGTGGTGCACGATAAAAGTCTTCGATATTGGCTGGGCCCATGGGCACGATGCCATTGGGGTTCACCCGCTCGATGCCATAGTAGTTGCGCTTGGCATAGTCGAAGCTGAATGTGTCGGCAATTCCCGGCACCTGATAAAGCTCGCGGGTGTAATCTGTCAGATTGGGATAGTCGCTCAACCGCCGCAAATTACATTTGAACGCACCCACATAGCAGGCGTCGAAACGGATCAAGGTGGGAAACAGCCGCCAGTCGGCCTCGGTCAACTGCCCGCCCACAAGATAACGCTGCTGGCCAAGCCTAACTTCAAGTTCGTCGAGGGTCTGGAACAGGGCGGTCACCGATGTCTCATAGGCCTTTTGCGAAGTGGCGAAGCCGCAGCGGTAAACCCCATTATTGACGGTGCGATAGATCACATCGTTGATGGCGTCGATCTCGCCACGCAGCGCTTCCGGATAGTAATCCTCGCCGGCATTGGTGTGGGCGTCGAACGCGGTGTTGAACATGCGAATGATCTCGGAGGATTCGTTGTTAATCACCCGGCTGGTCTGCTTGTCCCACAAGGTCGGTACCGTGACCTTACCGGTATAGTCGGCCTGGGAGGCCGAATAAGCCTCGTGCAGATGTTCGAACCCGTTGACGGTGTCGGGGATGCAATCGGGAAACTCGGGATCTTCACGGTAGGTCCACCCGCCCGCATGGCGGCCGGGCAGTGCGAAGCACACCGAAATGGCATTGTCGAGTTTCTTCAGGGTTCGGAAGATGAGAGCCCGATGGGCCCAGGGGCATGTATGCGCCAGATAGAGATGGTAGCGCCCCGGTTCAGCCCCATAGCCGCCCTCACCTGTTGGGCCCGGCGCGCCATCGGCGGTGACCCAATTGCGAAACTGACTTTCGGTGCGTTGAAAGTTACCGTCCTTGGCGGTTTCGCGTGTGAGATGGGCGTTATCGCCCTCGTGCCAAGTGCCGTCGATGAGCATACCCATGGGAAACGATCCTTTTGTTGTTATTTGTGGTCCGCATTCATCAGCGGGGCTTTTTCGCCTTCCCGCGGATAAAGCAGAACCGCTTCCGGCTCACCGGCCTTGAGGCGCTCCACAAGTTCGTCGAAATCAAAATTGACGCCGATCGGGTTGCGATTGAATTCACCGGTCGCGAACCATTCGTTGAGCGCCTCGATATTGGGGAAATTATCGACCTGGATCTCGACGGCGTTCTGGTCCGGATCGCGGTAATACAAGGATGTGGTCGGTCCATGATTGATGGTCCGCACCGGCATCACGCCGGATTCCTTGAGCCGCTCATACTGATGCGCCATATCGGCTAGCGTATCGTAGGAGTAGGCGAAATGGGCCATGCCGATCGTGTTCGGCTCGCGGTCCTTGTAATCGGGCGTCTCGATAATGGCGATACGATGATGCTCGTCATCATAGGTCAGGAAGGCCAATCCCTGGGAGGCGCCGGTAATGCTGGCGCCCAGGAACAAACAATACCAATCGACCAGCTCCTGGAATTTCTTGGTGTAGAGCACGATGTGCGCAAACCTGGCCGGCGATATGACGTCTGTTGGTTCGGGAACCCGCATTGGCACGTCCATTTGCTTCCTCCAGTTACGAAGATGGCCTTTGATATGGCCTGCCAGCATAGCAAGTCCAGCGGGTGGAGGGCAGCCCTCAAGCAGCGTTTTAGGGGGAGACGGGCATTGGTCGCGCGGGCCAATCCCGATATAACGAATTACCGAGGTGGTCAATTCTAGAAACGTCATTCAACAAGCCGAGTATCTCCATGAAATATATCAGTTTTCACTATGTTAATCGCGACACTTGGGGCACCTACGGACCTGATGGCGGCGTGATCGATTTGGGCGCCGAATTCATCAATACGATCCCCACCTTGCGCGATTTTCTCACCGCCGATGAGGCGATGAAGGCGAAGGTCGCCGAGTATCTGAACACCGGCTTCGGCGGTGGCGGCGGCAAAACATCGGATTTCCCTATGGGCGATGTCTCCATGCTGCCGCCGATCACCAACCCGGGCAAAGTCATTTGCGTCGGTTTGAACTACCGCAAGCATGCCGAAGAAACCGGAAATGCCATTCCGGCCTACCCGGTGCTCTTCCCGCGCTGGCCGGAAAGCCATGTCGGCGACGGACAGCCGATGATTGTGCCGCAGGAGTCCGAGCGCTTCGACTATGAGGGTGAACTGGCCGTCATTATCGGCAAGACTGGCCGCCGCATCGCTGAAAACAACGCCATGGACTATGTCGCCGGGTACAGCTGCTACAACGAGGGGTCGATCCGCGATTGGCAGCGCCACGCATCGACTTACCTGGCGGGCAAGAATTTCTTCCACTCCGGCGCCTTCGGGCCCTGCATGGTGACCGCCGATGAAATTCCCGATCCCGCCGCGCTGACGCTGGAGACACGCCTCAACGGCCAGGTGGTGCAGCACGAAGGCGTCGACGATCTGATCTTCAACGTGCCGCAGCTGATCGCCTATATCTCGACCTATACGGAGATATATCCCGGCGATGTCATCGTTACCGGCACGCCGAGCGGTGTCGGCCATGTGCGCCAGCCTCCATTATGGATGAAGGCCGGTGACACAGTGGAAGTCGAAATCTCGAAGATCGGCGTTCTGCGCAATCCGATCGAGGCCGATTAGTCGGCGATAATCAGCGCGGCGCGGCCGGTCACCAAGCCTTGGTCGAGACGCTGGTGGACGGTCTCTGCTTCGGCCAATGAGTATGTTTCGGTCACCAGCGGCCAGACATCGCCGCGGGCGCAGATTTCCAATGACTCGATAACTTGCTGGCGGCTGCAATAGCGGCTGCCCATCAACTCCAACTCCTTGGCGAGCATCTTCGGCGCCGGCGCCATAAAGGGTTGTCCGGCGCCGCCTAGAGTGACGAAGCGGCCGCCGATACCCAAACAATCGACCGCGGTTTGCTGGGTCCCGGTCGTCGATACATAGTCGATGGCCACATCGACGCCGGCCCCCTTGGTGAGTTCCATAATTTGCGCAACGACATCGTCATTCGAGGCATCGACCAGCATATCGGCGCCGAGCCCCTTACAGACTTCCAGCTTGTCGGCCATGACGTCGACCGCGATGACGTTTGCGTTGGCCCATTTGCACATCATCACCTGATGGACCCCCAGGCCGCCGCCGGCTCCGAAAACCGCGACCGTATCGGTCGGCGCCACGCGCGCGCGTTGTAAAACCTTATAGGGTGTTGCGATGGCATCGCTGATAACACCAACATCCGCCGGTTTGTTTTTGTAATCCAACCCCTCCGGCAATTTGATGAAATTATAGACCGGCAGCTTGATGTACTCGGCGTAGCCGCCGTCGATTTGGCGGCCGATATAGCCGCGATTGACGGTCGAGATCGGCGCGCGGCCTGTTCGCGTCCATTTGTCTTCGCCATCGATCAAATAGAAATACGCAGTCACCGGATCGCCCACGGCGAGATTATCGGGACCGCCGCCGCCGGCGCCAATTTCAACGATTTCAGCCGTAATTTCATGGCCGATGATTATGGGGAAGTTTGCTTCGCCACGTCCCGCCTTGATGTGATGGATGGTCAGTCCCGACCCGCAGGCCAGAACTTTAGCCACCGCCTCGCCGGGACCGGGCGTCGGATCGGGGCGATCTTCCAACGAAAACGGATCACCACCTTTGTATAATATCTGCGCTTTCATGGACTTCCCCCCGGTTGGATGCGATCGCGCCTTGTTGGACGCTTGAAGACGTATAAAAACCGGTGTGCCGCACTAAATCAATGGATTCGGTGCTTGCGCTGGCGCGATCTCTTTGGCACCCCTACCCCATGGCAGAATTTATCGTAGGACGCTTGTTCGGTTGGCCCGACTTTTCCGAAGATGGCGACGACGTCTGGATCATCCACATTGATGAACCTGTCTTCGTCATGCGTATCATCCATCGGCCAGAAGACACGCTGCCGAGCGGCGAGTTGGGCGACCTTTATTTTCCCTTGGAAACCGATAGCCGCTTTGCGGTAGGCAATCTAATGTTCCTCGAACCGCGCTCCGCCGATCCCAGAGTGGTCGCTGAACTGGTTGGGTCGGCCATCGAGGCGGTGCACGATGAGGAAGTCGCCCGGCGGTTGAGTTTCGACTCGATCGAGTTCAACCCATCGTCGATGGATATTCAGTTGGAGGATATTCCGTTGGGCTTTGTCGTCGGGGTCATGCACGAAAGCGATACGGCGGTTACCGATGATGGCCCCTGGGTCGTCCATGCCGCGCCACCACCCTTCGCCATGCGGGTCTGTGATCTGACGAACGAAGATTTGGAACCGGAGGACATTTGGGCGTCGCTGGGGGACGGTAACGTGTTGGGTCATTTGCAGTGGCTAACCAGCTTGGCTTGCGATCGCGATGACCTGCTACTGCGTGCTGAAACGGCTGGGAGCTACGTGCTCGATGTCGCGTGCCCCATCATGCCGGCGCTATTGCCGGGCGAATAAGCGTTAGCGAGGTTTAGGCGACCTGTGAAACGCCCGCGTTCATCCGTTGTTTTATTGCGGCAACCGCCTCGTCAAGGATTTCCGGCATCTGATTGACCAGCAGGCTCGCACGTGCGGCTCGGCCTTCTCGGCACGCCTTGGTCAGCTCGACGATGTGGGAGTGCAACCGCACGGCGCCGAAATTGCCGAAATTGCTGCCCAAATCGTGAGCTTCTCTCTTAATTTTCTCAAGATCACCTTCAGCATTGGCCGCTTGAATCAAGGCCATCGTCGCTGCTGCGCTGCCGAGAGTGATGCCGACCATATTCGCCACCGCATCTGCGCCAACGGTCTCTTCCAGATTACGGAAATCAGCCTCGTCGATAACGGCATCTTGATCGTCGGCAACGTCATCTGATGGCGTCTCGGCGGGGATGTCGGACCGCACAAGTTCAAGCGCGGCGAGCAAACGCTTCTGATCAATCGGCTTGGGCAGATAATCGTTCATGCCGGCGGACAAGCAGGTCTCGCGGTCTCCTAAAAGGGCATTGGCGGTTATGGCGACAATATAGACATTGGCTTTGCCTTGGTCGTCCATGGCCCGAATTCGGCGGGTTGCCTCCAGCCCGTCCATATTGGGCATTTGGATGTCCATCAGTACCGCGTCGTAATGGTTGTTGCGAACCGCCTCGACGCCTTCGATACCGTCGGTTGCGAGGTCGACGCGATGGCCGGCTTTTTTCAAGATAGCCGAGGCCAGCATTTGATTCACCGCATTGTCTTCGACCAACAATATGCGCAGCGAATTTGGTTTTGCGGGTTGCGCCTCGGTCGGCTGTGCGGGGGGTTCGGCTTTGACTTCAGCCGGCGGCGCAACGATTTGGGCAGGCGTTTCGATCACATCTTCTGCGCCTGCGCCTGCGTCTTCGGTGACCGGCGACTCCACGCGGCCCAGATTTAGCGTAAACCAGAAGGTGCTACCGGCACCGGGCTCGCTATCGAAACCGATTTCACCGCCCATAAGTTCGGTCAACTGCTTACAAATCGACAGGCCGAGACCGGTTCCCCCGTATTTGTTGCTGGTGGAGGAATCGGCTTGACTAAAGGGCTTGAAAAGCTGATCGCGAGCGGCTTCGGCGATGCCTATACCGGTGTCTTTAATTTCGAACCGCAGCGCCTGTTTCGTATCATCCTCATGGTCGATCGTGACCCGGACTAAGACCGCACCGTTGTCGGTAAATTTTATGGCGTTACCGAGAAGGTTGAGCAAAATTTGCCGAAGCTTGCCGGAATCGCCACGCATCGAACCGGCCAATTGCGGCGCAATGTAAGTCGCTAGTTCGAGGCGCTTCTCCATGGCTCTAGGCGTCAACACATCGATGACCGAACCGACTACTTTCTCGACGCTTAATTCCTGCTCGTCGATTTCGAGTTTGCCGGCCTCCATCTTCGAGATGTCGAGGATATCGTCGATGATCTCTAAAAGAGCTTCGCCGGACTCAACGACCGCCTGCGCGTAATGACGCTGTTCCGCTTCCAAGTCCGTGTCGAGCAAGAGGTTGGCAATGCCAATGATCCCGTTCATTGGCGTGCGGATTTCATGGCTCATGGTTGCCAGGAAGTCAGCATTGGAGCTCGCCATGGTTTCCGCTGCGGTCCGCGCCTCTTCAAGTTCCTGTTGATGGTGTCGTGCTTCGTTGACATCATGGACGACGCAGAAAAGCTGACCGTCGCTGTCGGGCGCCACATGCCATTCGAGCCAACGCTCATCGCTGACTTTACAACTGAATTGAACGGAAAACTCGGCGGCATTGTTTCCCGCGACTAAGCCCGCAAGTGCGGCTTTGACATTCTCCATATCGCTATCGGAAACAAATTCGATGAAGGGCTTGGCGCCGAGTTCCTCACTCGTCCACCCCAGCTGCTTCGTCCAAGCGTTGTTCATGGTGTGCAATCGACCATCTTGGTCGGCGATGCCCATCATTTCCTGGGACAGCTCGAAAAACCGTCGAAAGCGCTGACTTGATCGTGTGGCGTCAACCAAATCGGCTTGTTGCTGTTTTTCGGCGGTAACGTCGCGGAACCGGGTGACGTATCCACCGCCCACAATCGGTTGCCCGTTAATTTCGAGAATCACTCCATCGGGGCGCCGCCGCGTCAATTCGTAGGGTTTACGTTCCTCGAGCAATCCCATGACGCGATCATGGTGTTCGTCAGGATTTCCATCCCCGTAATCGCCGCGCTCAGCTGCGAAGCGAATGAACTCTGTCCAGGGAGCGTTAACCCGTACCAATTCTGCCGGTACATCCAACAGCCTTGCGGCAAGCTTGTTAGAGGCAACCACGCGCTTTTGCGCGTTGAGGATAATCAGTCCGCCTGCGAGCGTGTCCAGTGAGCTGAGCAGCATGTCGCGCTCGGTGACGCAGCTATTTTCCGTCTCCGAGATTGGAAGGTCTTCGCCGGAGCCCATTTCGTTTGTCATACCCGCCCAGATCATACAGCCGCCGCCAAAGCCGGTCGGCTTTTCGTGTGATGAGCAAATTAAGGGGTAATAGATCAATGATTCGTTAAAAGCCCATACAGATATCGATCACAATTGGGAATAATGTGTTCCATATATAAAGGTATGTACGAACATAAACTTACAGATTTTTTCTGAACTAATTTTGTAATAAAAGCGACGGCTAGGCAGTCATGTTTGGGATGGTATAGTGGTATGCGCGAGCTCATCGGCAAAAGCTTGGTAGGATGTTGTTGGCTCGCCGGTGAGCATCTGTAGAACATCATTGTTGAAATAGGCCGTGCCATACCTATCGATATACTCATACATGTTGGCCAGTTGTTGGCGCTGCGCGGCGGTCAACGACGCGAAGAAGTGCGATCCCTGCAGATCGTCGAACGAGCAACGCACGGCCCGAATTTCGACACCAAAAGCCCTCGAAAGCGCCGCCGCTATGTGGTTACGGTCTATGGGCCGTGCCGTACTGCACAATTCGTAGGTGGCGCCCGCATGCCCCGGCTCGGTTAAGACATTGGCGACAGCCTTTCCCAAATCGTCGATATGGACGAAACCCATCCGTCTTTCGGGGGCGTAGGGCAAGGCGAATTCCCCCAACTGCAGAATTTGCGGCAGCGACCAGGTGATATTCTGCATAAATTGGGTCGGCCGGATTATCGTGAACGCCAGGCCGGATTTGAGTAGCTCTACTTCGAGCTTCATCTTGGTCCAATGAAAGTCGATGTTCGGCGCGTAGGGATAACTCACACCGTGGAGCACGAATCGCTTGATACCTTCACCGCGCGCCTGGGCAATGAACTGCCGGCCGACATCGAGCTCTTCGGCCATTAAGCCCGGCGCAATGTGATAGAAAGTGGAGATGCCCGCCAGAGCGCGGCGTCGCACTTCGGGGTCGCGCATATCACCGACCATGGGGGTGGCGCCAAACGCTTCAATGGATTGGGCCGATTGGGCGTTACTCACCAGGGCGCGCACAGTCACACCTCGCCGTGCCAGATGCGTGATCACTGCGCGTCCCGCCGTGCCGTTTGCCCCGCTAATCAAGATCATCGCAGACAAGTCTCAGGGCCTTTGACCCAGCTTGGAGAGAGGTTCATTATCGCGGGAAAACAAGCTGGAGGAACCCCACGATGAAAACCGTCAATATCTCGCCAGAGGAAATGAGCCAACGCACGGCTCGCTTTAGCGAATTGAAGCCCTATAAGCAGACGCAAAACGACGCCGTGGGTATCCCGCCCGGCGCGATGGAAATGGTCTCGGCGAAATGCGTCTATCCGGTGATGTCGCCTGAGGGTTGGGCGGGGCGTAACAGCATCGCACCGGTAAAGGGGGCGCCCGGTATTACCATTTCCCTGGCCGAGAGCCCTCCCGGTGATAATCCTGGTCTGCACGCCCACGAAAAGGCCGTCGAAAACTTCTTCTGTGTGCGCGGTCGGTTCGAGATCACCTGGGGTGACGACGGCGAGAACAGCATCATCCTTGAGCCGCTCGATTTTGTCTCCGTACCGCCGGGTGTCAGCCGGAACTTCAAGAACATTTCCGATGAAATGGGCTATCTGTTCGTGGTGATTCAACCGCCGGAAGGCGACGAGTTCGACAAGGTGGCATTTTCGCCGAGCCTGGGCGAAGACATCGCCAAACAGTTCGGTGCGGCGACGGTCGCGCAGATGAACGGTATCGGTTTTAACTTCGACGCCGGCATCGATAACTGACCTCATGCGCCCGCTCACAGCCGTTCGGCCACAGCGCCGAACGGCGTTGGGCTGCGTCCCAATAACATGGCTAGAATCTTGGAATTGCAGGCACGCATGCCGAATTCGTCAACGAAGCGAAAATAAGCCCTAACACGATCCAACTGCGCTGCGCTGAACCCTGTGTATGGCGAATGCCGGACAAATTCCTCGATCGGCATCGTTCGCGCCGCGATAGGCTGCCGGCGGTGCTGCGATAGGATTACAGCCATATCAATCGCCGCCAACGGTGTATCGGTTCCGCAGAGCTCGTAAGTGCCCCCGGCCTGATCGGGACGCGTCATCAGGATCGCAACGGCCTCGCCCACATCCTCAACATCGACCCAGGAAAGCGGTGCGTCCGTGCGGTACGGCGGTTCTAAATTGTTGCCTTTCAGGCCCTCAAACGCATCCCGCATATAGGCCGCTGGTTGGACGATCGAAAATGGCAGGCCGCTGTGCATCAGCGCCATTTGCACCTGCATTTTGGCCCAATGGGAGGGAACTTCCTCGAGATGGGGCGCGATCGTGCTGTGATAGCCGAATAGCGAGATATCTGAAGACTGTGCGGCAGAGATCACAGCCTCGCCGATGTCCACCTCATCGGGCAGCCAAGCCGGGCAGATATGATAGACCCGCTCCACGCCATCCATGGCCAGCCGCAACGCCTCGATATCGCGTAGATCACCGACAATAGGTGTTGCGCCTAACCCTGCGATGTTCGCCCGCGATGAATCCTGACTGACAAGCCCCACTACATCTGCGCCGCGTGCGACGAGATGACGGATCACCGCATGGCCGGTCGTCCCGTTCGCATCGGTGACAAGAATACGCACGCGAGCTCCTAACGCGCCTAGTGAGACGCCATCCAGTCGAGCGCGCCGGGTAGCCACTGGCCGTCCGCCTTACCGCTCTCATAGGAAGCGCCGGAATGATCCAGACCTTCGAGGACGAGCGTGGTCACATCGCCGCCAGCGTCGCGTAACGCGGCCACCATCTTTTCGGCCTGGGGCGCCAACGGTGGCAAATCATTATCGGCCCACGCCATGAAGAATGGTGGCGTCCGCGCGATGGTATATAACGGGCTGGCATCGATGTCGTCGGCATGATCGGCATCGAGGACCCTTGGATGCATGGCCATGCCATTGCCGGGCGTGAAATCGTAAACGCCAGAGATCGGCAGGGCGCCGCGAATAAAGTCGGAGGGAAGACCGGCGGCTTCCTGCCAATCGTCACGCACCGCCATCCACGTCGCATAATGACCGCCGGCGGAATGCCCGCTGATGAACACCCGCGACGGGTCGCCGCCATGGGAGGCGATATTATCGTGGATCCATTTCAGCGCCGCCGCCACATCCTTGGTTCCGGTCGGCCATTTGTTCACGGGCCCTAGCTGGTACCCGATGCTGACAAAGGTGATGCCCGCCGCGTTCAACGCCGGCGCCATGAAGGCCACCCATTCCTTGTAGCCGTTGACCCAACCACCGCCATGCATGAAGGCGAGCACCGTACCATTGGGATTAGCGGCCTTGAACACCGCGACCTCTTGATAGGGATCGTCGCCATAGGCGAAATTCTCACCGTCGATACCGGCGCTGAGCCGCTGGGCCTCAACATTGTACTTTATGCCGATTTCCGAAAACGGTTCCTGCGCTGGATAGCTATCGATTGTGCGTAGCACCATCTAACGGGCCTCCCTTTCGACGATCATCGCTTCATCGATTATCTTTCCCTTCTCGATAATGACCTCGTTGTCGAGGATGACCGAACAGTCGCGCATGGGCACATCGTAATGGCCCTTGGTGTTGCGCGTGCCGCCGCCTTGAGTGTTGGGGCCGGTCGAGAACAGGAAATTACCCGGGAACACCCGCGCCGCGGCATGGGCCCGCTCCGGGTCGTCGCCATTGAGGGCAATATTGTACCAGCGCGCCTGCGGGTTCAGACCCCAACCAAGATGGGACACGGCATAGGGATCGAGATCGTCTTCGGATATTTTGTTGTCCTCGAGCCAGTCGGTCATCAGCTTGGCGTCGAGGCCGCCTTCGATCTTGCGAATAAATCCATCGCGAATTTCCAGCCGAACCTCGTCATGCACATAGCGGCAATAAGGCAAAATGACGATATCGCCGGGCGCGATCACAACAGTGCCGTTGGCGCTACCCTCATTGGGAAAGGTGTGGGTGTGGCCAACGCCCCAATGGTCGAAATGACCGGGCTCGTCGGAGTAGCCCCATTGGCTCATCACCGGAAAATCACCGCAGCTATAGGTCAGATCGGTTCCGGAATCGCTGACCACGCGGATTTCCTTGGTCGCCGCAAGCCGCTGGTCCGCATGCAGCACCGCTTCTTTCAGCCCCTTGGGCGCCAGTAACGTCTCAAGATCGTCTGGCGCGTCGATAATCATCAGGAAGCGGGTGCCGGTGCTCATCACTTCGCGCAGCCAGCCGGTAAACAGCGGTATGTGCAACGCAACGACAATATCGGCGGCGACCAGGGCCTCTTTCAGACCCTTTGTCTGGCCGATCGTATCGACCCCGACCTTGGTCCAGGACGGCACCATATTGACCCGCATCTCATAGGCGCTGGCGCCGAGGTCTTCGGCGGCGGCAAACGCCGCTTCGACATATTCCGGCCGGGTCGTCATGTCGCTCAACAGCACCATGGTCTCACCCTGGCTGACCTTCGACAGGACGAATTGCTTCAAAAAGAGGCCTGGTAACTTGGCCGGGTTCATTTCCTGGTGGCGGACTGCCGCGGGGATACGCATTTCCTTCTCCTCACCGAGTGTTGGCTCGCAGGGCAATATTAGCAGGCTCGTCGCCAGACCGCGACCGACGGGTCGCATAATGGCCTGACAGACCCGCTTGCCTGTGCTTTGTTATCGGTCGCCGCAAAACAACAATCAATATGCTTAAGGGGGAGAAATCACCATGATGCGCGCATTCACCGAACAGAAAATGAAACGCTGGGCTGAGCAGCGCTGGATCCTCGACGCCATTATCTCCAGCGTCGGCATGGAATGGGACCAGCCGCGCCTCGGCTACACAATGTTTCCCTGCGGACCCGACGCGGTGGGCGATTTTCGCACCGTCGGCATGCGCACTAAGAAATTCAACGATATGCACCGCGAATTTGCCGGCGCCGCGCGGCGCCGCGAAGCCAAAGCAAGGTCTTTCGAGGAACAGGAGCGTTTTGTCTCGGCGCGGGAGAGCTACTTCATTGCCTCCCTGCTCTATTCCGCCGCGCGCTGGCCGATCTTCGAAGCCAGCGACCTTCATATCGAATACAACCAGCACATGGTCGATTGCTACGACAAGTATATCGAATACGCGCCACGACCGATCGAACGGGTGGAGATACCCTTCGAGGGCGGCGTATTGCCCGGCTTCCTCGCCCTGCCCCACGCCCCGAAAGACGGTGAGAAGTTTCCCTGCGCCATTGGTATCGACGGCATGGATGGCTCGAAGGAAATCATGTGCTCCATGTATGGCGACAAGATGCTCGAGCGCGGCATGGCGAGCTTCGTCTATGACGGCCCCGGCCAAGGCGAATGCCCGGTGAACGGTGTCTATGTCACCAAGGACAATCATATGGCGGCCGCGCAAGCGGTCTATGACTGGCTTATCGAGCATCCCGCCATCGATAAGGACCGGCTGGTGATTTTCGGTATTAGCTTCGGCTCGTTCTTCGGCCTACAGGCTGCCGCGCAATTGGGCGATAAGGTAAAGGGCGCAGCCGTCAGCTTCGTGTGCCACGAGCCCGGCTGTTACACGATCTTCAACATGGCCGCCCCCTCGTTCAAATTGCGCTTCATGTTCATGAGCAATCACGACAATGAAGAAGAGTTCGACCAATTCATCAGCGAGTTCTCGCTCAACCCGATCCTCGACCAAATTAAATGCCCCGTTCTGGTTCAGGCAGGTCAGGACGAAGAGCTCAGCCCCATCGAATGTACCGACGATGTGGTCGACAAACTTAACGTGCCCAAGAAGCTGGTCTATTACGAAGGCGAACGCCACGCCATCGGCGGCGGCACCGCGGCCTATCTCGGCGAGAATTGGTATTCCATGTTGGCCGATTGGTGCCTCGACCGGGTGAACGACAAGCCGGCGCCGAACGAAAATGTGCTGATCAACGCGCTGGGCCAGCAGGAGGTCACGCCTTACTAGTCACCCTATCGCGTCTTGCTTTAACGCGGTTGGCCGTCGACGAATTCGCGCTCGAGAATTTCGCCGAGCGGCGCATAGAAGTGGCCGTTCAAGCGTCCCATGGGGCGAAGCTTCGCCATGTCGATATAGCCATTTGTCATGCAATCGGGATCGACGTGGAAGTAAACCACTTCGCCGATCACCAGCGGATGCTTGTGGGGACCCAGTTCGATCACCTGATGTAGCTTGCATTCGAAGTGGATGGGCACTTCCGCCACCCGCGGTGATTTGACCTTTACCCCGGGGATGGGTGTGAGGCCGGTGTCATCGAATTCGCTATCGCCTTCCGGGATGGCGTTGCCGGTATCGACCATTTGCTGCCACACACCTTCGGTGGCGACGTTGAAGCAGAAGTCTCCGGTTTCCTTGATGTTCTTCAAGGTGTGTTTCTCGGAGCCGTCGGGATTGCGCGCAATGGTCAACGAGATCATAGGCGGCACCACGCAGACCACAGTGAAGAAGCTGAATGGGGCAAGATTGGTGATCCCGTCGCCATTGACCGTCGAGGCCCAGCCGATCGGCCGCGGCACGACCGAGCCTGTCAGCAGCCGGTATACCGCCCGCCGATCGATCTCCAACGGGTCAAATTCCTGATAATCCGACATTGTGTATAGCTCCAATAAGCGCGCCCTGCTGCACCGCCGCGCCGTTAAACAATGCCAACCGGTTCAGGTCAACGTCTGGCCGACGATTGACGGCGGCATGTTAAGTCACGAACAATGGCGGCAATCACGTAAGGCGATCACAATACGAATAAAGGGAGAACGCTATGTACGTCGATCCGCAAATCAAGAAATTCATCGAAGATCTTAGCGAACAAAATCCACCCCATCCGGTCGATATGGGGCTGGAAGCCGCTCGCGACGGGTTCAGTCAATTGTGGCAGGCCGTCAATCCGCCGGTGCGCGATCTGGCCCGCATCGATGAGATCACCATTCCCGGGCCGCGCGGCGACATTAACTGCAAGGTCTATGTGCCCGAAGGCGGCGACGATCCATGGCCCATGCTCGCCTACTTCCATGGCGGCGGTTGCTGCTTGATGTCGCCGGCCGATTACGAAGGCACAAATTCCGAACTCGCCGACGACGCGAAATGTATCGTCGTCGTGCCGCAGTACCGCTTGGCGCCGGAACATCCCTTCCCGGCCCCGTTGGAAGATTGTTATGCCACGCTGCGCTGGTTACAGGAAAATGGCGCAGAGATCGGCGGTAATCCTTCGCGCATTGCCATCGGCGGCGATAGCGGCGGCGGGTATCTAGCCGCCGCGGTGGCGTTGGAAGCCAAGCGCAACGATACCCCGCAACCGGTGATGCAGCTCCTGATCTATCCCATGGCCGATATGGCGGGGCTATCGCCGAGCCGCGTCGAGGAAACCATGTTCCTCGACGACCGCACCCTGCAATGGGTGATCGGCATGCATGCCGGCGATAACCGGCTCGACCCACGCGCCTCACCAATCCATGCTGAAGACCATTCCGGCTTGGCGCCGGCCATGGTCATCGCGGCCAGCATCGATCCTCTGCGCGACGAAGGACGAGCTTACGCGGCGAAATTGCGAAACGCCGGCGTGCCGACCCAGTACCATCTCTATCAGGGCGTGGTGCACGGCTTCTTCAATTTCGGCGGGTTCTCCGATCAGGCCAATACAGCCGTCCAACAAGCGGTCAGCGCACTGAAGAGTGCGTTCGCATAACGCCCTCTCCCTCAAGGAGAAGGGCTTAACCGCTTACCACCAATTAGTTACGGCTTCTGTGCCAGGAAGGCATAGCCGAATACTTCGAACAATCGCGCGTTGCTCTCGCCGCCGGCGCCCCCGAATGTGTCGACCGGCGGGCCGATTTCGATGTTCACAAACCCAGCCTGTTCCATCAACGTTTTCCAGCCCTCACACGGAAGGCCACCGGCAATTCAAGCGGTCCAAAGATCGATATCCTTAACCGCCGATTCCGGCACCGGCGCGCCATTGGCGATATCGGCGAACTGCAAGCGCCCGCCGGGCTTGAGGACGCGATTTATTTCGCCGAACACCAATTCCTTGTCGGCGCAGAGATTGATCACACCGTTGCTGATGACGACATCGGCCCAGTCATCTTCGATCGGCATTTCCTCGATCAGGCCATCGCGAAACTCCACATGGGACAACTCCATGTCACGCGCCGTTTGGCGCGACTTGGCGAGCATCTCTTCTGTCATGTCGATACCGACCACGCGGCCTTCCGGCCCGACCTGCTGCGCGGCAATGAACACATCGAAGCCACCGCCGGAACCGATGTCGACGACCCTTTCACCTGAACTCAACGCTTGCAGTGAAAACGGGTTGCCGACGCCGGCAAATGACTCCACCGCAACATCGGGCATGGGACCAACGACGGACTCATCATATCCGAGACGTTTTGCCAGCGGCCGTCCGGTGTGAAAATGAAATTCGCCGTGCGGATCGACGGCGACCTCCTGGTATTTGGCCCTCACCTCATCGCGCAAGGCGACTGGATCGACCGGTGTTTCCCCGCTCATCTCGTAACTCCCAATTGCTGTGGCCCCATCTTCGGTCTGGTTCGATGCGAAGTTCAACGACTCTAACATACAGGCAATCGATTTGCGTCGCAGTGACGCTCATCACTGGCGGGACATGATTTATGAAACATATGATTCATTGGCGAATATTGTACGCCTGCTTATAATTTGCTCGGAATCGAGATTAGAGTAGGAATGCGGTACAATAAGCTGCACCGGTGGGGACAAACACTGTGAATACATCACTTTTTGAACATTATGGCGGTTTTGCAAAAATCAGCCGTGTGGTCTCTGAATTCTATGATCGCATGCTCGACTCGCCAAATCTGGCGAGTTATTTCGAAAACACCAATATGCGCCGCCTGGTCGATCACCAGACCAAATTCATCGCCTCCCTCATGGGCGGTCCGGCGGAATTTTCCAATGAAGCGCTCGAGCGAGCCCATGCAAGGCTAAATATAGATCAAGCCTCTTTCGATGAGATGGTCGCTTTGTTAGCGGAAACGCTTGAAGATTTCGATTTCGACGATACAGATGTCAAAACATTGGTGAGCGAAATGAAGAGCCGCTCCAAATTTATTATTACCCGGTAGTAAGATATGCCCGACGACCATTCTCGGCCGATAGATTCCGCCGATGCGGCGACCCTGAAACAATTGATTCAGTCGCTCAGCATTGGCGCGGCAATTGTCGATACCGAAACCTGGGCCATCGAATTCGAAAACGCCAAGTTCTTCCAATGGTTCCCACCCGTCGAAGATACAGACGAGCCGCTGATTGCCCGGGTGCCGGGGCTGAATATCAAACGTTCCAAAGACCGCATGGGCGGCACGCGCCCCCACCGCAACGAGGTAGAGAGCCGCTCCGAGACCCGTAAAATGCCTATTGTGGTTGAGATCAAGGCACTCCCCGATGGTGACGGACGGCTCGCATTGGTCGAATGCCGCGACATTTCCAAACAGCGCGAGGCTGAGTACATGCTCGAATCCTATTCGACCATGTCCGAGCGCCACACCCGCGATCTGCAAAAAGAGAAAGAGCGCGTCGAGAAGCTGCTGCTCAATATCATGCCGCGCACGATCTACGAGGAATTGAAGGATTACGGCACAACGACGCCGCAGCGCTTCGACGACGCCACCGTGATCATGCTGGACTTTGTCGATTTCACCGAAATGGCGATCTCGCAGGATCCCAGCGGTCTGATCGCTGAGCTCAACGACATTTTTTCGGCCTTCGACCGCATCGTCGAATTATTCGGATGCGAGCGTATCAAGACCATCGGCGATGCTTACATGGCCGTATCCGGCGTGCCCGAGGAAACGCCGGAGCATGCCCAGAACGTCGCCCGCGTGGCCTTGCGCATGAAGCGCTATCTGGAAAAGCGCAACGCCGCCCATGCCGAACAATGGCTCTGCCGGATTGGCATCAACACCGGTCCTGTCATCGGATCCATCGTCGGCATACAGAAATATGTCTACGACATCTTCGGTCCCGGCGTGAATTTGGCGGCGCGTATGGAAGAATTCGCCGAACCCATGTCGATTACCCTATGCGAGAGCACCTACGATCTGCTCAAGGATGAGTTCATCTGCACGGAAGTCGGCGACGCAGACATAAAAGGTTTTGGCGTACAAAAGCTGTTTCAGTTGGACAGCGAAATTGCCAGCCGCCGCTAAGCCGGCGCCCTCGGTCCGGCCAGGATAATCACCGCGCCGGCGATACAAACGAGGCCGCCGATCAAGTCCCACCGGTCGGGCCTGGCGCCCTCGACGAGCCACAGCCATAGCAGTGACGAGAATATGTAGACGCCGCCATAGGCCGCATAGGCGCGCCCGGCGAAAATCGCGTCGACGCGTGTGAGCGCGAGTGCGAACAGCACTAGCAAAATCACGCCGGGTATGGTCCAGAGCACGCTTTTGTCGAGACGAAGCCACGCCCAAAAGGCGAAGCTGCCGGCGATCTCCGCGAATGCCGCCGCGCCGTACCAGAAGAATGTTGTCATCGAAGCCGATCCGTTCCCGCCCGGCGGCGCCAGGCCCTGCCCATGACATAGGCCTGAGCGCGCGCCGAGCCAAACGACGTTCTTGTTAGGTGATAATTTCGATGAAAATCAGCACAATTCCGACCCAGGCGACGACAAATGTCACGGTCCGCAGCCAGGGAATGCCCAAGGTAAAGACAATCGCATGGGCGACCCGCGCCCAGAAGAATAGCAGCGCGGCAAATGCTGTTGTTTCGTTAGCAGTCCCCGCGATCTGAGCAACCAGAACGAGTGCGGCAAATGGCGCAAGATTTTCCACCATATTCTCGTGTACGCGCGTCGCTCTGCGTGCCCATGCCGGCAGCTCGGGCGGATTGTCCGGGTAGCCGACGGCGTTGATGAGCCCCCAAGTCATGATACGCGACAAGACGTAAGGTACCCAAAGGATTGCACACAGACCGGCGCTCAGAGTCAGATAAAATAAATCGGTGGTCATATTCCGTCTCCCCAATATGTTGGACTGGCGAAGCGTTACGGTTTTACCGAGTCGAGGAAAGGACGGAATTCCGGCATCCCTGCCCCGTCTGACGTTATGCGCTACTGTGGCACGGCAAACAGGGAGACATCTTATGACCGACCGGTTCGGCCCGCGCGGCACCTTCGCCATCATAATTCCACTGCAGAACGCTAATATGCAGCCCGAGTTTGAGGCCATGCGGCCGGCGGGAATTAACAATCAAATCTATCGCTTCGATATCTCGGCCCATAACGCGGCCGCAGACGCCATTGCCGATGCTGTGCCGGGATCGCTGCTGTGTTGGCCCGATATGATCATCAGCGCAGTGTCGTTGGAAATGCACGCCTGGTCGCGCGACCAGCAGGTCGATTATCGGGCTAAGTTCAATGCCCAGGCTCAAGGCACTCCCACGGTCCTGGCGACCGACGCCACGGAAGCTGCCTTAAAAGCCATCGGCGCCAAGCGGATCGGAATTTTGGCGCCCATGTCGGCGGTGAATTCAAAGAGCGCGCAAGATTATTACGAGGCGGCCGGGTTCGAGGTCCCCTACACCACGTCGCTGAATATCAAAAAATCAGAGGACATTATCAAGGTGACGGCGGATCAAATTCAGGCCGGCTTCGAAGAAATTGACCATGACGATGTGGACACGCTTTTGCATGTGGGCGGTGCGCTGGGGCTCGTTGGCATGATCGACGATCTGGAAGCGCGGTTCGGCAAGCCGGTGATCTCGGTTAACGCCGCCTCCTATTGGTACGCCCTGCGCCGCCACGGCATACAGGATGCGATCCCCGGTTTCGGACAGTTACTCCTGGAAACCAGCCTACCGGATTAATTTCACCACCATCGACGGAAATGCGCGGTTGGCCTCGTGTAAAGCTCAGACAATGCATTAACTGAGGAGACATCAATGTCATTTCCCCGTAAATCCGGCCTTACCGGCCTTGTCGCTGGAGTTCTAGCGCTCGGTCTTGCCACCACCGCCCTGGCCCAAGGTGGCCCGGGACAGTCCGGACCTGGAGGCGAACGACCCAGCGTCGGTCGTGAAGGCGGCCCCGCTGGTGGCCGTCACGGTGGCCGTCATGCCGGTCGTCAGCTGGAAATTCTTGACACCGACGGCAACGGTTCTGCCAGCCAGGCGGAAATTTCCGGCGAATTGGGCCGGTTGCTGGGCGCCGCAGACGTTGACGGCGATGGTCAGCTTTCACCCGACGAATTTCGCCGCCGTGGCTCCTTCTTCATTCGCCTTGGTACCACCACATTTTTCGATCTTATTGATACTAACGGCGATCAGCAGATCACCACTGAGGAGTTGAACCAACCCATGGAGCGCTGGTTCGCCCGGCGGGATGGTAATGGCGATGGCAATATCGACGCTGAAGAATTCAATCAAGAGCGAAAAGCCTTCAAACGCCGGCACCGGTAAATCGGCCAGAAGTAAGGTGGCCGAAATCAGCCGTTTTCCGGAAAGCCGTCATACCCCGGCGGCCGATCCGGGCCGCATCGCCCGCGCCGCCGCGGGCGATGCTGGCGCGTGGTCGGCATTGGTAAACCGGCACCTGCCCGCCGTTACCCGCTGCGCCGCCTATATGCTGGGCGATCACACCGAGGCCGAAGATGTGGCGCAGGACACGTTTGTGCGCTTGCACCGTAAGCTGGATAGCTGGGAAGGCGGCGAAGATGGACTATCGTCTTGGCTCCATCGGGTCGCCGTAAATCTCAGTATCGATCGCAAGAGAGCGCCAGCGCGCCCGGTGTCACTGGTCGAAATCGGTGATGTGTCTGAGCCTGCCGGTCTCGATGGCCCGCTCGACCGTAAACGCCATGTGGAAGCCGCTCTGGCTGGCCTGCCTGACCGTCAGCGCGCGGCACTCGTCTTGGTCCATTATCAAGGTCTCAGCGGCCGGGAAGCGGCATCGGCGCTTGAGATTAGCGTCGAAGCCCTGGAGTCCCTCCTCGCCCGGGCACGGCGAACCCTTCGCAATACGTTGGCGCCAGTCCGCGCCGACCTTTTAGGAGCTCATCATGATTGATGCCCTACCACTCGATCGTTTCCTCGACCTTGTCGCCAGCTATGGCGCCGACCCCGGTAGATGGCCCGCCGATTTACGCGCTGGCGCCGTGAGCTGCCTGGCGCAGTCGGAAGCCGCGCGGATGGCATGGCAGGAGGCTGCTAATCTCGATGCCGATCTCGACACTCTGTCGAGCTTGGAATTATCGCCTGAATTGGCGCAATCCGTCCTGGCGATCGCCGATGCGCCGCCGAAACAGGGAATTGCCCTGCTACCGACGGTCCTGCCCTACGCCGCAGCCGCGGCCATAGCGCTTGTAATCGGCTTGTCGGTCCCCTCGCCTTTGCGCGACGCCACCGACGTGGCGCCGCAAGTCGCAACGGTCATTACGGCCCCGGTCATCGAGGCGGACACTGACAATAGTGAGGTCGGCTTGACCACCTTGGCGTTGGTGGATGTGACTGCGTTTGCCGATAACGAGGGCGATACCAGCGACAGTTCAAGCGACGATATTTCACTATCGAGCCTGCCCCTACTCTAAGCCGCGGCGCCTATTGACGAAGCAGTATCGCGCCTGTCCAATGGGGCCAAGGATAGGTGAGTATGCGAGCAGTTTTTGCCCTGAATCCGTGGGAATCGAAACGTTTGATCGGCCGCGCCGTGGCGCGCCTGCCGGAAGTTCAGCATGCGCTGGCCGAGGCACAGATCATCATCGCCCATGGGTCGACCAACGTTTATGTGGCCGAGGAAGTCCTCGGTTACTGCCCTGAACGCGATAAGTACGCGTCTGGTCAAGTCATCAACGGCACCCTGTGCCAGACGGAATCCTCGGAAAAGCCGGCGATCCTGCGTCTGGTCAAAGGCAGCCCCGTGCCGCCGGTGCCGACCATGGACGAAACGCTGGCTGGTTGGGATGATACATGCGTTTTCATCAAGGGCGCCAACGCCGTCGACCCTGAATTCAACGCAGCAGTCTTCAACGCACATCCCGGCGCCGGCACTATCGGGTTTGCCTTCGGCAAGATCTGCGGCATGGGCATTCCCTTGATCGTGCCAGTTGGCCTGGAAAAACTGATCCCGTCGGTAAAGCAAGCCTCGACCCAATTGGGTCACGCGCGGGTCGATTATTTCAACGGCCAGAAGATCGGCATGCTGCCGCTCATCAATGCCAAGGTCATCACCGAAATCCAAGCCTTCGATATTCTGTTTGACCTGACCGCGATTCATGTTGGCGGTGGCGGCGTGTCCGGTTCCGAAGGCACGGTTGTGTTGTCAGTGAACGGCGAGGATGCGGTGGTCGAGCAGGCCATCGAGGAATTTAACTCGATCAAGGGCGAGCCGCCCTTGGCGCTGCAAAAGGCCTTGTGCGAGACCTGCATCCCGTCGACCCCTGCCCTGCGGACTGCCGAGGGGGCGCAAGTCATCGAGAAGACGGCCAAGACATGTATCTATAGCGGAACATTGGAAGCCGACCTGCCGGCTTGGTTTAAGAGGCGCCAAGCCGCCTCCTAGCATTAGTCCCTTCCCCTCAAATGAAAGCACATCGGATATAGAATGCGCGCGGTATTTTCCATCACACCCTGGGAATCGAAACGACTGATTGGGCGCGCCGTGTCGCGCCTACCGGAAGTCCAATATGCGTTGGAACATTCCCAGATGGTGATCGCCCACGGCTCGACCAATGTCTATGTGGCCGAGGAAGTTCTGGACTATTGCCCGGAACGCGACCGTTATGTGTCCGGCCAAGTCATCAACGGCACCTTGTGCCAGACCGAACCGGCCGAAAAGCCCGCGATCATGCGTCTGGTGAAAGGCCAAATGGTGCCACCGGTACCGACCATGGACGAAACCATGGCTGGCTGGGACGAGACCTGCCTGTTCATCAAAGGCGCTAACGCCGTCGATCCGGACTTCAATGCGGCCATATTCAACGCCCACGAGGCCGCTGGCACAATCGGCTTTGCCTACGGCAAAATATGCGGCATGGGCATTCCGCTTATCGTGCCGGTGGGTCTGGAGAAATTGATCCCGTCAGTGAAAGCCGCCTGTACCGAATTGGGGCATGCGAAGGTCGATTATTTTTACGGTACCAAGATCGGCATGCTGCCCTTGATCAACGCCAAGGTGATTACCGAAATTCAGGCATTCGATATTCTGTTCGGACTGCCGGCGATCCATGTGGGCGGTGGCGGCGTTTCGGGGTCTGAAGGATCGGTCGTCCTATCCGTCAATGGCGAAGATTCAGCTGTAGAGAAAGCGATTGAAGAAATCGCCTCCATAAAGGTCGAGCCACCGATCTCACTCAAGAAAAGGCGCTGCGCCACATGTTACGCGCGCCCACCGTCCTTCAGATCAGGCA
>JABDJY010000092.1 GCA_013003285.1 Alphaproteobacteria bacterium
GGCTTGGCGGGTGCCGCCGTTCTGGTATTACCCGGGGGTAGCCTCCCGTCGCGCGATCTGTTGCCGCTGGCGCTGTTGGCCTTCATCACGCCTTTGGGATACGCCGCGGCGAATATTTTCGCCGATATCGCCCGGCCACCGAACACCGACAATGTGGCGCTGGCGATGGGCACCATGTTTGCCGCCGCCATCGGCGCGCTGTTGGGTGCGCTCATCGATAATAGCTTCTATCCGGCCTGGCAGAATTTCGGCCACGCCGAAACCGTGCTCGCGCTCTTTGCGCTGGCCACATCTGTGGCGTTCCTGATTTTCTACGTGATCATCAAAATGGCCGGCGCGGTTTATTTGGGACAAGTCGGTTATCTGGCGACATTGTTCGGCGTGAGCTGGGGCATTCTATTCTTCGCCGAAACGCCCAGCGCGTGGCTGTGGCTGGCGGCGCTGTTGGTGGCCGCGGGAGTGGCGATGGTCAATCTCGGCAAGCCGAAGCCCGCGGCGCGTGCCGAAGACGACGCATAGGTCGAATATCGCAAATGTATCCAACTGAAGCTGTCGACTCATGACGACCGGACCGCAAGCGGCGCCGCAGGCAACCGCGCCGTTTTTGCCGCTGTTTCTGCTCCTTGTGCTGGGCTCTCTCTGGGGCCTGAGCCCGGCCTTCACCAAATTCCTGGCGCTCGAAGGGTTGCCGGCAATCGGCGTTGTCTTTTGGCAAACCCTCATTGCCGGCACGGGATTGTTGTTCATGTGCCGCATTCGCCGCGTGAAGATCGCGCTCGACCGCAAGCATCTGGTGTTCTTCGCGGTCATGGGATCGGTTGGTATCGCGCTGCCGAACTCGAACATGGTCTTTGTGGTCGGCCATATACCCGCCGGCCTGATGTCGGTGATCATCGTCACCGCACCGGTGATCACCTATGTGGTGGCGGTTGCGATCCGCCTGGAAGGGCTCGATATACGCCGTGCCGCCGGCGTCTTGCTGGGCCTTGTCGGCGTCGGCTTTTTGGTGCTGCCCGAAGGCAGTTTGCCGACACCGGAAATGCTGCCCTTCGCCCTGCTCGCCTTCATTACGCCGATCGCCTGGGCGCTAACGAATGTCTATGCCGAAGCCGCCCGTCCCAGCGGCGCCGATCCCATGGTTCTGGCCATGGGCACCATGTATGCCGCTGCTATTACCGCGCTCGTCGCGTCGTTGGCGACCGGCTCGTTCCATCCGATCTGGCGCGATTTCGATATCGGTGAGCAGGCGCTTATTGCCTACGGCCTGGTCACGGTTGCCACCTTTTTCCTATATTTCACCGTGGTCGCGTTATCGGGCGCGGTGTATCTGGCCCAGGTCGGCTATATCACCACGCTAATGGGACTGGGCTGGGGGGCGTGGTTCTATGGTGAGGAGCCGAGCGCCTGGGTATGGCTGGCGGTGGTCTTGGTCTTCGCCGGCCTCACCCTGGTGAATTTGGGCAAGCGCCGGCAGATGAGCGCTAAAAAAGCGTCGGATTAAACCACCCCGGGGGGGCCATGTACGACGGACCCGTTATCGATACGCATCATCATTTGTGGGAAGTGCGTAACTATCCGTGGCTCATGGCGCCGCCATCGCCGAAAATCTTCGGCGATTCCTACGAGTTGCTGCGCCAGGACTATCTGATCGACGATCTGCTGGCGGATTTCGACGGCCATAACATCGTCAAATCGGTTCATGTGCAGGCCCATTACGACCCGACAAATCCAGTGGGCGAGACAAAATGGCTGCAGGCGGTGGCCGACAAGGCGGGTTTCCCCCATGGCATTGCTGGCTATGCGAACCTGTCCGACCCGGAGGTCGAGGCGATGCTTGCCGCCCATTGCGCCTATCCAAATTTCCGCGCCGTCCGCGACGTGGTCTATTGGCAGGAAGGCGACCCTACCCGCCAAGCCGTCGACCGGCCCGACTATTGTCTCAGCGCCGAGTATCGGCGGGGTGTTGCCTTACTGGGGCAATATGATTTGAGCCTGGAACTGCAAGGCTATTGGAATCAATTCGATTATTTCGCTGAATTGGTCGGCGATAATGCCGGGATGAATTTCTGTCTGATGCACGGCGCCATGTTGACCAGCGACGATGACGCCACCTTCGACGATTGGCGGCGCGCGCTCGAGGTCCTGGTGCCGTTCGACAATCTCTTCGTGAAATGCTCCGGCGCCAACACCTATAGCCCCACCGGCACGGTCCGCGCCCAAGATAAAATCGCGCGCCAGTACACTACGCTGTTGGATTTGTTCGGCGCCGATCGGTGTTTTTTTGGTAGCAACTTTCCGGTCGAGAAACTGAATTGCAGCTATGACGATGTCATGGCCTATTTCTGGGCAGCCCTATCGACGCGCCCGCCCGACGAGCAGCGCACCTTCTACCACGACACCGCGGCGCGGTTTTATCGTCTCTAATCGCTAACCGAACTTTACGCCGCGATGGCGAAATCCGCCTCGGCCAGACGTTCGCTCGCCAGGGCTAGATCGGCGGCAGTCGCGGGCTGGAAGGGTGGGCGCACATGGGTCCAGCCGGCATCGCCCCAGCTCTGCGCGAAATAGGCCTTCATCGCCGGGATCGGCGCCATACCGTTAAAGGCTTGGCGTAGGCGGGTGAGGTGGGCCTGGCGGTCGTCGGCATCGGCATCCTGCCAATGGGCGTAAGTCTCCCCGGCATAGGGCGCGTTGACGTTGACCGTGGCCGAAATGCAGCCGACGCCGCCCAAACGCAGGGCTGGCACCAAAAATTCCTCGGAGCCCGGGAACAGGCGGAATGTGGGGAGTTCGGTAAGCACCCGTTCCATGCGCGGCCAATCGCCCGAACTGTCCTTCATGCCGACGACGGTGTCGGGATAGGCCTCGTGCAGCCGCGCGATGAGCGAGATGGGCAGCTCGAAACCGACCTGCTGGGGGAAATTATAGAGATATATTTTCAAGGCCGTGTCGCCGACCCGGTCGATGATGTTGGCGTAGGCGGCGAACAGGCCATCTTCGCTGGGGGCTTTGTAATAGAAGGGCGGCAGCATCAACACGCCGCCGGCGCCGTTGGCAAGCGCGCGTTTGGTCAGCGCCACCGTGTCGGGGAAGGCGCAGCTGCCGGTCCCGGCGATCATCTGGCTACCGGTAATGCCCGCATCGGCCAGCGCATCAAGGACCGCCAGCCGTTCGTCGAGGCTGAGCGAATTGGCTTCACCGGTGGTGCCTAGGGGTGCGACCCCGTCGCAGCCATTGGCCAGCAGCCAGCGGCTGTGGGCGACCACGCGTTCAAGGTCGACTGCCAGATCGGCGGTCATCGGCGTCAGCGCGGCGGCGTAGACGCCGGTCGGTTGCGAACTATCGGTCATATTGAAATCTCCTCACGCAATGTTCGATATTAAGTCTTCGGCTTGCTGCGTGGCCAGCGCGCGCCTTTAAGGGGCGGTGCGCCGCTACGCTTTTGTTGGTTCAACCAGTCGACAATGTGATCCTCCAGATCATCGACCCGGTCCTCGCTGATCGCCTCACCGCGCACGGAAACACCGGCCTCGTGTACGCTGTTGGGCTCACCGGAGACCAGCGGGTGCCACCAATACAGGTTCTTGCCTTCGGCAAGCAAGCGGTAGGCGCAGGTTTGCGGCATCCAGTTGAGCTCGCCGGCATTGTCGGGCGTCAGTTGCACACAGTCGGGAACGTTGGTGGAGCGGTTTTCGTAATCGGTGCAGCGGCATGCGCCGAGATCGAGATAGCGGCACGCGACATTGGTCAGCGCAATCTCATCGCTATCCTCGTCTTCAAGCTTGTACAGGCAACACTGGCCGCAGCCGTCGCACAGAGACTCCCATTCTTGGTCGTCCATGTCGCTGAGGCGTTTGGTTTTCCAGAAAGGTTCCTCGCTCATGCAGCCCTGTCTATCAGATGTATGAACGAGCCGGAAACCGTACCCTTTGTTCGTCCGCACCGGCCGAGATCGGCGCCAGCGGCGTTTCGCGCTTCGAATAAGGCATCGCCCGGCCCTTCGCGAACGACGGTGGCATAATGGAATTCATGGCCCCGAAACGCGTTACCCGGCGCGCCGAGGGGCCCCGCGCCGGTAAGCGTCGCCACACGATAGCCAAGATGCAATCGCCGCGCGGCGAAACTGGTCTCGACCGGTAGAAGGCCCGCCATGGCGTGAGTTGTACCTTCGGCGTCGGTTAGACTTTCGCCCAGCACCATATAGCCGCCGCACTCGCCGAATAGGGCCGCGCCGCGCGACGCCGCTGCCCGCAGACCCTCGAGGAACGTTGCCGCGGCGGCCAGTTGGCCGGCATGAAGTTCAGGATAGCCGCCGGGCAGATAGACCGCATCGGCATCCGCCGCCGGGGCCTGGTCGCCCAGGGGCGAGAACGGCATGATCTGCGCGCCTGCGTCACGCCAGGCCTGTAGGACATTGGGATAAGCGAAACCGAAGGCCCGGTCCTGAGCGACGGCGATAGTTTGGCCGAGCGGTGGCAGGGGTGATGAAGGGCCGCTCGCCGGAGCGACGAGCCGCGAAGGTCGCGCCAATTTTTGAAAAGCGGTTAGATCGATGCTCTCGGTCACGATGCGTGCGGCAGTTTCCAGGAACGGCTCGAGCGCTTTGTGCTCGCCCGCCGGCACCAACCCCAAATGGCGTTCGGGTAGCGCGAGCGCAGGGTCGCGGGGCACGGCCCCTAAAATAGCGATGTCGGGCGTGGCGCGCGCGACGGCGGCGCTGAGGACGTCGCGATGGGTCTCGCTGGCCACCCGGTTAAAGATCACTCCGGCGATGTCGACATCGTCGCGATGTTTGGCGAAGCCTGAGACTAAAGCGCCGACGCTGGCGGCTTGGCGGCCGGCATCGACCACCAGCACCACCGGCCAGCCGGTCAGCGCCGCCAGGTCGGCGGTCGACCCCATATCGGGCCGGCCTGGCAGGTTGATGCCGTCGAACAAGCCCATCACCCCTTCGGCCAGGACAAGGTCGGCGCTGTGCGACTGCGCGCCGACCAAATTCGCCAAGGTGGCCGGGCGCATGGCCCAGGGGTCGAGATTGATGCAGGCGCGGCCGCTGGCAAAGCGGTGGAACGCCGGGTCGATATAGTCGGGCCCGGCCTTGGCTGAGGCGACGCCGACCCCCGCGTTTCCCAACGCCCGCAACAAGGCCAATGTCACCACGGTCTTTCCGCTGCCCGAGGCCGGCGCGGCGATGATGAGGCCGGGGCTAGCCGGCATCGCGACTGGTGTGGAGGTCGAGCGGATTGGCGTCGAGGACTTTGCCCGATAGTGCGCCGAGCCAATCGAGGCCGGCGCGCAGTCGTACCACCTCGCCGACCACGAATAGGGCCGGTGGTGAGACCTCGTGGGCACGGTCGGGGGCGGCGCTCAATGTCGTTTCGATGACCCGTTGCTCGCCGGTGGTCGCGGCGGTGACAATAGCGGCGGGTTCGTCGGCATCGCGGCCGCCGTCGATCAGCCGCGCTGTGATCTCGTCGAGATGTTTCAGCGCCATATAGAACACCAGAACCGGCGCGCCGCGGGCCAGGGCCGGCCAATCGAGATTGTCGGGTACATCGCCTGTGACGTTATGGCCGGTGATGAAGGTCACCGCGGTGTTGACGTCGCGATGGGTGACCGGAATACCGGCATAGGCCAGTCCGCCGGTGGCGGCGGTGATTCCGGGAACGACCCGAAAGGGAATGCCAGCGTCAACCAGGGCCAGGGCTTCCTCGCCCCCGCGCCCGAAGACAAAGGGGTCGCCGCCCTTAAGCCGAAGGACCCGATGGCCGGCGCGGGCCAGTTTCACCAGGCGGGCCGAAATATCCGGTTGTTTCGGCGACGGCCGCCCGCCGCGCTTTCCGGCGTATACCTGTTCCGAACTTTGTTTGGCCAGCGCCAGAATGCGCGGATCGACCAGCGCGTCATAGACCACCATATCGGCGGATTGCAGCGCGTGCAGCGCGGCCAGCGTCAGCAGCGCCGGGTCGCCGGGGCCGGCGCCGACCAGCCACACCCAGCCGGGGTCAAATTCGGGCAATTGGATCGCGGGCAGTTCCATGGTTTGAAAGCTACCGCTCCGCTGCTGGCCGGACAAGCAGCGGGCGCGCTAAACTGGCCACAATGAGCGATTTACCGCAGATAGATCCGCAATCACCGGGACGCAAGCCGAAGGGGCCGTTGCGGCGTGGCTGGACCACCGGCGCCTGCGCCACGGCGGCGGCGCGGGCCGCCTATGAAGCGTTGTTGACCGGTGCCTTCCCCGATCCGGTGGTGATCCGCCTGCCGCGCGGTCAGCGCGCCACCTTCGCGCTGGCGGGAAAATCGCTGACGAAGGCGGCGGCGACAGCCGGCGTGATCAAGGATGCCGGCGACGATCCCGACGTGACCCATGGGGCGTTGATCAAGGCAACGGTTAAACCGGCGCCTGCCGGCGCGGGCATTCTGTTCGCCGCCGGCGATGGCGTCGGCACCGTTACCCTGCCGGGATTGCCAGTGCCGGTCGGTGAACCGGCGATCAATCCCAAACCGCGCGCCATGATGGCGGCGGCGATCGACGAGGTGGCGGCGGAGTTTGGCGCGGTACCGGATATCACCATCACCGTATCGATTCCCGGCGGTCGGGAATTGGCGGCGCGCACCAGCAATGCGCGCCTCGGCATCGTCGGCGGGTTGAGCGTCTTGGGCACCACCGGTGTGGTGATCCCCTATTCCTGCGCGTCCTGGATCCATTCGATCCATCGCGGTGTCGATGTCGCGCGCGCCAGCGGTCTCGATCATATCGCAGCGGCGACCGGACGCACCTCCGAGAAGGCCGCCGGCGATCTCTATGACTTATCCGAGCAGGCGTTGATCGATATGGGTGACTTCGCCGGCGGGTTGTTGAAATATTTGCGTGACCATCCGGTGGGACGTCTGACCCTGGCCGGCGGTTTCGGCAAGCTGTCGAAACTCGCAGACGGCCATCTCGATTTGCATTCAGACCAATCTTCGGTCGATGTTGCGCGCCTTGCCATGCGGTTGGCGGCGGTTGGCGCGGATGAGGAAACGGTAATCGCTGCCGGTTCCGCCCCCAGCGCCGGGGCGGTATTGGCACTGGCGCGCGAATGCGGGCTTAGTGAAGCTCTCGCGGACTCCGTCGCGGCGGGGGCCCGCGAAGTGGCTCGGGCGACTTTGGCCGGCGCCACCGATGTCGAGATTGTGGTGGTCGAGCGCGATGGGACGATCCTCGGCCGTGCCGGATTCTAGTAAACCCCATCTTCTAATTTTGGGCGGCACCGGCGAAGCGGCGGCTCTGGCGCGCTCCCTGATCGATGATATGGGCGATCGGCTGGAGATCACCACATCTTTGGCTGGCCGAACCCGGGCGCCCGCCGCCTTGCCCGGACAGATGCGCAGCGGCGGGTTCGGCGGCGCGGCGGCGCTGGCGGATTATTTAAAAGATCATCGGATCGCCGCACTTATCGATGCCACCCATCCCTTCGCCGCGCAGATCTCGGCCAACGCCGCGACAGCCTGCGATGCCGCCAACGTGCCGCGCCTGGTCCTGTCACGCCCGTGCTGGAAGGCGCAGGCGGGCGACAATTGGATTGAGTTTGAAAATATTGCAGACGCAGCCCGCAGCTTACCCCAGATCGGCCAGCGCGCCTTTCTCACAGTCGGTGTGCAGGAACTCGCGCCGTTCGCGATCCTTAGCGATATCTGGTTTTTGGTACGGTTGGTCGAAGTTCCCGTCGACCCGATACCGCTCGCCAACCACGAAATTATCACCGGCCGGGGGCCATTTTCTGTCACCGATGAGCTGGCATTGATGGAATCTCATAAAATTGATGTTCTGGTGACCAAAGCTTCCGGGGGTGACGCGACGGCGGCAAAACTTGAAGCGGCGCGCCAGTTGGGCCTGCCCGTCGCGATGGTTTGCCGTCCCCCGGCGCCGCCCGGGCCGGCGGTGGGTGATGTGCCGGCGGCGCTAGATTGGGTTATCCGCCTTTTGGGTACTTGACCCCATGGCTCAGGCCGGGAACACTCAGGCTATGTGGTTAAGAATACTAGCAATTACGGTTCTGGTCGCGGGTCTGTCAGGCTCGGCGATGGCACAGATAAGCCTGTTCCGCGACGATCCGGTGATCGTGGCGGCCTATGAAAACCGACCCGACGATGTGCGCGAACTGATGGTGCGGCGTTCCTCGACCACCCGAACGGACAGCGACGGTAAGACCGCTCTGATCTGGGGGGCGATACAAGGATCTTACGATGCCATCGAAGTCTTGCTCGAATTCAAAACCCGGACGGACATTGTTGACGAACTGGGCAATAGCGCCTTGTACTACGCGGCCGGCAATGGACATTACGATGTCGTCGAATTGCTGCTCGAGGCCGACCGGGAGATCGATCGGGAAAACCTCGATGGCCGGACGCCGCTCATGCATGCCGCCGAAAAAAGTCAGGCCGAGGTCGCCAAGCTATTGATCGAGCGCGGCGCCGACGTCAATCACACCGATTTCACCGGCCGTTCGATACTCGATGTGGCGCGCAACAGCCGGTCGCGGGCGCTACAAAAGGCTCTCGAAGCGGCAGGTGCTCGTTAGTAACGCGCGTTAGTTTTCCGAATATTACTCCGCTTTACGCGGACGCAGCACATGATGGTGGCCCGGGTCGTAGAGCTGGCTGTTGGCGAACGCCTCGGCGGTGTCCAGATCGGTGGCGAGCGCTGGGCCGACCAGGATGAGCGCGGTCCGTGTAATACCCAGAGGTTTCACTTTATCGCGTATATCCGCCAGGGTGCCTTGCACGATCTGTTGGTCGGGCCAGCTCACCCGGTAGGCAATGACGACGGGACAATCGGCGCCGTAATAGGGCGTGAGCTCGCGCACAACCGGGACCAAATTATTGATCGAGAGGTGGATCGCCAGGGTGGCGTGGCTCTGGGCCAGGGTCGCCAGCTCTTCGCCCGGCGGCATGTCCGACGCCCGCACCGAAGTGCGGGTCAGGATCACCGTCTGAGCGATATCGGGCAGGGTCAGTTCCCGACCGAGGGCGGCGGCAGCCGCGGCGAACGCCGGGACGCCCGGCACGATCTCATAGGCGATGTCATGCGCTACCAATTGGCGCATCTGCTCGCCGATGGCGCCGTAGATCGAAGGATCACCGGAATGGACCCGCGCCACATCGTCGCCTTTGGCCTCGGCGGCGACCATGTGGGCGATAATTTCGTCCAGGGTCACGGGCGCGGTGTCGAGCACGGTCGCGTCCGATGGCGCCGACGCGACGATTTCGGTGGGCACCAACGATCCGGCATAGAGACACACAGGACAGCGCTCGATGAGCCGTTGGCCGCGCAAGGTTATGAGGTCGGGAGCACCGGGTCCCGCGCCAATGAAATAGACAGTCATCTTCGGTATCGCGCCATTTTGCTCGCCATATAGCCCTTCTTTGTTAAGACGCGTTTTTCGACCAGGAACCACGACATCGCCGCCAGCGATAAGGTGATGAGGCTGGCCCAAACCGCCAGACACCAGCCGTTGAGGCCCGCCGGCAAGAGCTGTACGAGCGCCTGTTGAACGGGAAAGGCATAGAGATAGACGCCGTAGGAGACGTCGCCGATCCTGCCCGGGTCGAGGGCCGGATAATAGCGGGCGAGCGCGAGACCCAGGGTTATGTAGCTGACCAAAATGACGAAAATCAGCGCGTGCAGTTTGGGAAATGCCGCCGTGCCCCCATAAAGCGCGAGCAGAACCAGCGGCGGCAGGATGCCGATGGGGATATATTTCCGGTTTATGTAGAATGCCGCACCGGCGAAGAAAAATAGGAACAGCCGCCACTTATCTTCGTTGCGCGTGACGATCGACGACCATTCGGGCACCAGGAACAGGACCACCAGGATCGCCAGCACCAGGTTTGTGGCATGCCTGAAGCGCCATACACGCAGGACGCCGAGCAGCGTCAGGAACACATAGGCCCGCAACTCTATGGGAAGGGTCCAGAGCGATCCGTTGACCGCCCCGCCATAGGCGTTGGCGGCAAACACGCCCGGTAGATCAAATTCGACCCGCCACAGGGTCGAATTATTGATCAGGAATTGCCAGGTTTCCGGGTCGGTGAAATAGCGCGCGGCGGGTAACGTGCCCAACCAGAACAGTCCAACGATTGTTAGCACCGTGCATAAAATTGCGGCGGGAAAGACCCGCAGTGCCCGGGCCTCGATGAACCCGATCAGGGTTTTTTGCGTCAGGAACGAGCGCGCCACCAGAAACCCGCTAATGACGAAGAATATATCGACGGCGAGGTCGTGAAGCGCCTCGTTGAAGCCCGCATTGGGGATCAGAAACCGGCTGATGGGATCGACCGTCTCGAGGGTGGTTTGCCCGGAGGTCAGCACGAAACTATGGCCGAACAGCACGGCCAGGGCTGCCGTTAGCCGCAGCAAGTCGAAATTATTCTCCCGGCCGCGCTCGATTAGGTTGCCGAGCGGGCGATCCAAGCCGATGAGATTAGACAATAGCGGGCTCATCGCTGCCCGACCGCTGTATCGTTTTCAGAAGCGGTGTCATAGCCGCGCGGGGTATAGACCCATTCGCCTTCGCCCCGGCGTACGGCGCGACTGTTGCTGTTGCCGATAATCACAACGCTCAGCATGTCGACATCGTCCACGGCCAACTCGGCGAGAGGCAAGACCCGCACACTCTCGCCGTCGCGCGCGAGGTTGCGGGCGATGATCACCGGCGTGTCGGCAGGCCGATGGGCCTGCAATATCTCGCAGGCCGTGGCCATCTGATGGCGGCGTTTTTTGCTCACCGGATTGTAGAGCGCCACCACGAAATCCGCTTCGGCGGCAGCCCGCAGCCTTTGCTCGATCGCCGGCCAGGGGGTTAGCAGGTCGGACAGGGATATGGCGCAGAAATCGTGACCCAGCGGCGCGCCGGCGCGGGCCGCGGCCAATTGCATCGCCGAGACGCCGGGCACCACATCCAGGGCCACCCGGTTCCAGGCCATATTGTCGTCGCGGTCGAGCAGCTCGAAGACCAGCGCCGCCATTGCGTAGATGCCGGGATCGCCGCTCGATACCAGCACCACCTGACCGCCCGCCTCCGCCAGATCCAAGGCGGCGCGGCAACGCACCTCTTCCTCGCCGAGGGCGAATTCATGGCGCTGTTTGCCCGCCGCGGTGCTGCCGAGCAGATCGATATAGGGACCATAGCCGACAATGTGATCGGCCCGCGAAATGGCCTGGTCCGCTGCCGGCACCCGGTAGTCGGCCGCACCGGGGCCGGTGCCGACGATGGAAAGGCGGCCGCGTTGTATACCGACGGAAGTGGCATCGATGGCCGGCGCGCGGGCAATGGCGCAGGTCACCTGGCGGCCGCGGATTTTCGGCACGACGAGCGCGGCGTCCGATCCGGCGGCGGCCAGCGCCGCACCCTCCGCCACTCCGTGGCAGCCGACCGCGCGGAAGACCAAATCGGAAGGCGTCGCGAGCCGCGGGGTTTCCGCCTCCAGGGTCGGTGCATCGAAGAACCGCACGGGGACCCCCAGATGCGCCGCCACCGCATGGACCGCCGGTTCGTCCATTTTCACGTCGAGCGATGTGACCACGGCGACCGACTCCGGCGCGAGTCCGGCTTGCTCCAGGGTCTGATCAACCAGAGAAATCAGTGCCTCGGGCGCGACATCGCGCTCGCAGCCGACGCCCAGCGCCAGGCTCGGCGGGTGCAGTAGTAGCTCGTCTTTCTGAGGCGGTTCGGCGCTGTCGCTGATGTGTATGGCGAGCGCTCCGGTGTCGGCAAATGTCACGCCGCCATCAAACAGCCAGGTGGAGTCGCCGGCATCCTGCCGCAAGGCGACCGGCTCGCCCGCCAGCCAGGCCGCCGCGATCGGTTTCATCATTGCCGGATTGGCCACAGTCCAGCCGGGTGGGGGGTCGTCCAGCGCCCAGCCATTGGCGAGGTCGCTGGCCGTGGTGATGGCCGCGGTGCCGCCCAATACGGCGGCGATGTGTCGGGACAGCGCATTGGCGCCATTGTGTCCTCCCAATAGAGGCACAGCGACGGAGCCGTCGGCGGCGACGGCGACGACTGGCGGCTCGTCGCGCTTGTCGGCCAGGGAAGGTGTCAGCGAGCGGATCAGTATACCGCTGGCGCAGACGCCGATAATCGCCGTTCCCGCCGCGAACAGGCCGGCGAGATGGCCGCCGACATCGTCGAAAACTATGTCTGCGTCGGTGACACGCGCCGCAAGCCCATGCACTTGCGCGCCGGGCAGCTCGGACGCCAGCCGGCGCGCCAGAATCGCTCCGTCGGTGGTCAAGGCGACCAGCGCGATATTCGAGGGTAGGGAAAAATCGCTCACGCCCAGGCCGCTCCGCGAGCGTGCACCAATACCATGGAGAAATAAGGCACGCTGTCGGCGTCCACCTGGTCGAGCGCGATAACCCGTTGCTCTTCCAAGGTCGCCCGTTCGATGTAGCGGGCGCGCTCGGCGAGACCAAGCTCGTTTAACAGCGCGCGCACGCGGCCGAAATGGCGGCCCACTTTGATGATCGCCGCGGCGTCGCAATCCGTCAGACGCGCAGCCAATGTCGCATCGTCCAAGGGGGCGGGGAGGACGGAGAGAACGTCATTGCGCGCGGCGAGCGGCGCGCCGAGGGTCGCCGCGCAGGCCATCAACGACGACACGCCGGGCACTACCTCGACCGGCCATTGTTCGGCCAAGCGGGCGAACAGATACATGAACGAGCCATAGAAAAACGGATCACCCTCGCAGAGCACCGCCACATCGCGATCGGCGGCGAGATGTTCGCCGATTTCCCGTGCGGCGCGGTCATACACTTCCTCGGCCGGGAACCGGTCGGTCGGCATGGGCGTGCGGATGATGATTTCGGTGGCGGTGTCGGGCATATGCGGCGCCGCGATGCGTCGCGCGAGACTGTCGCCGGTCTCCGGCGCCGGATAGGCGATCACCGGGCAGGCGTTGAGCAGGCGCGCACCCTTCAAGGTCATTAATTCCGGATCGCCTGGCCCGACGCCGATACCGTAGACGGTTCCGCTCATGATTTTGTCGCGCTCCACTGAGTAACCGGCATGGCCGGGCGCCATCCTGTGCGGCCCCCAACCGGTGCCGCATGGCTAACGGCGATGCGCGATAGTTCGCCGCCGAATGTGGTGTGGGC
>JABDJY010000452.1 GCA_013003285.1 Alphaproteobacteria bacterium
GTGCCGATGGGGCCATGGCGCTGCTTTCCGATAATGACCTCTGCCTTATTGCGCGACCGCTCGAGACGTTCCATGCGACTAGCAAACTTATCATCCGTCTCATGTTCGCGCGGTTCACGCGATTCACGATCCAGATAATATTCCTCCCTGTACAAGAACATAACCACGTCGGCATCTTGCTCGATCGAACCTGATTCGCGCAGGTCGGATAATTGCGGTCTTTTGTCTTCGCGCTGTTCGACGGCACGCGACAGCTGGCTCAGGGCGATGACCGGTACGTTAAGTTCTTTGGCCAGCGCCTTCAGGGATCGGGTTATCAGCGACACTTCCTGCACCCGGTTCTCGCTGCGCCCGCCCGCTGGCGGGTTAATCAGCTGCAGATAGTCGATAATGATCATGGACAGCCCGTGCTGGCGCTTCAGCCGGCGCGACCGGGTACGGATTTGCGCGACGGTTAGCGCCGCCGTGTCGTCGATGAACAGCTTCATGGTGTGTAGGGTCTGCGCGACCGCGAAGACCCGATTATACTGTTCTTCGCTAACGTCGCCCCGGCGGATCGCATCTGAGCGCACATTCGAGGCTTCCGAGATTATGCGTGTGGCCAACTGCTCGGCCGACATTTCCAATGAAAAGAACGCAACAATGTCGCGCTTCTCGGTTTGATTTCCCGCATCGTCGGTGACCAATTGCATCTTGTCAGCCACGCTATAGGCCATGTTGGTGGCCAGCGCGGTTTTACCCATGGAGGGGCGGGCGGCGATTATGACCAGGTCCGATTGATGTAATCCCCCCAGCATCTTGTCGAGATCGGTAAATCCTGTCGGCACACCGACGACATCGGTCTCGCGCTTATACGCCGCCGCGGCCAGCTCGATTGCCGACGTCAACGCCGTTCGGAATTCTTGGAAACCGCCCTCCGAGGCACCCTGCTCGGCAAGTTGGAAGAGCTGGCCCTCGGCGGCTTCGATCTGCTGTGTGGCGGGAATGTCGATATCGTGTTCGTAGGCACTGTTGGCGACCACTTCGCCGATATTGATGAGTTCGCGCCGCAGGAAGCAGTCGTAGATCTCGCGGCCCAGATCCTGGGCGTTCTGGATGGTGATGACGGCATTGGCCAATTCGGCCAGATAGGCCGGGCCGCCGATCTCGCTCAGCGCTTCGTCATTGTTGAAGTAATTTTTCAAGGTGACCGGGTTGGCCAATTGACCGCGGTCGATCAGGCGACCGCAGGATTCGTATACTTTCGCATGGGCCGGGTCGGCGAAATGCTCGGGCAGCAGAAATTCCTGCACCCGCTCATAGGCGCGGTTATTGGCGAGAATCGCCCCGATCAGCGCCATCTCCGCCTCATAGTTATGGGGCGGCACACGAAACCCAACCTCTGTGTTGGTCTCATGTAAGGGCGTTACATTATCGGGGACGACAGCGTCGAGGCCGTCTGTGTCTATTGTTGTCATGGCGGCGTAGCCTAACAGTAGTGCGCAACGAATGGTTCCAAAGCTTTGCGTGAGATCGGTGGAACCCGTGGATAAGGTCGCGCGATTCCTACTTGCTATTTTGCCCAACTTGTTCGAGTCGGCCCCAGGGACCGAAAATCGTATCTGGACAGGCGGGGAATTCGACGTAACATCCGGCCGCACGAATGCGATAACGAAAGTTAAAACGGGAGAGTGAGACATGCGCGCAGCCTGGCACGGTGAATTTGGACCCGCCGATGTTCTTCAGATCGGAGAGTTGGACACGCCGCAGCCCGCCGAGGGCGAGGTGCTGGTGCGCGTCCATGCCTCGGGCATCAACCCGCTGGATGTGAAAAAGCGCGCCGGCGCCCGGGGTGCGCTCGAGGTCGACCGTGCGATTCCCCATTATGACGGGGCCGGCGTGATCGAGGCGGTCGGCGCCGGGGTCGATGCGGCGCGCGTCGG
>JABDJY010000462.1 GCA_013003285.1 Alphaproteobacteria bacterium
GGGTAGAGGACCACAGATTGCCCCGCCAATCAATGCAAGCTCGATTCATTGTGACATAACAGTTTCCTAGCCGTTGGCGCCAGCGTCGGCTTTTTCCGTCCTATTACCGCCGTCATCGGTGCGAAACTGCAGCCGCGCCAGCCGCGCATAGAGGCCGTTGAGAGCCAACAATTGGTCGTGCACGCCGGTCTCGACCACGCGGCCATCGTCGATAACATAAATCAGATCGGCGCCGACCACGGTTGCCAGGCGGTGGGCGATGACGATTGTGGTGCGATCTTTGGCTAATCGCGCCAAGGCCCCCTGCACCTGGCGTTCGGCCTCTGCATCGAGCGCGCTGGTGGCTTCGTCGAACAGCAGGATCGGTGCGTTTTTCAGCATGGCGCGGGCGATGGCGATGCGTTGACGCTCGCCGCCCGACAGCTTGGCGCCGCGCTCGCCGACGATGGTGTCGTAGCCGTCGGGCAGTTGGGTGATGAAATCGTGGGCCGCCGCATCGACCGCCGCCGCCTCTATCGCCGCGCGGTCCGCGGTCGGATCGCCGAAGCCGATATTGGCAGCGATGGATTCGTTGAACAAGGTGACGTCCTGGCTGACCAGCGCGATATGGTCGCGCAGGCTGGCCAAGGTCACCTCGCGCACATCATCTCCGTCGATGCGTACCGCGCCGGCATCGGTGTCGTAGAAGCGCGGGATCAGGTTGAGCACGGTGGATTTCCCGGCGCCGCTGGGCCCGACCAGGGCGACGGTCTGCCCGGCCGGCACATCGATGGTGACGTTATCAAGGGCTGCCGTACCGTCACCATAGCCGAAGGTGACACCGTCCAGCTGCACGCGCCCGGTGGCGTTGGTGAGTGGTCGCGCGTCCGGCCGCTCGGTGATTTCCGGTTCGCTATCGATCAGATCGAAACTGCGTTTTACCGCCGCCAGGCCTTCCTGCAGGCTGGCGTTAAAATTACCCAGGCTGCGCAAGGGTTGCAGCACCATGATGACGGCCGACAGGAAGCCGACGAATTCGCCCAATGTGCCGGTGCCCGAGGTCACCCGGTAGCCGCCATAGGCCAATACTAGCGCCACCGCGACCCCGCCCAATATTTCCATGATCGGTTGGGTGCGGGCGCGGCCCTTCACCGTTTTCATGATGAGCCGGTAGACTTCGTCGAACAGTCCCTCGGAGCGCTTGTTTTCATAGCCCTCCATGCCGTAGGCCTTGATCAGCCGGATGCCGCCGAAGGATTGGTTCAGGGTCGCGGTCAGATCGCCCAGGCCGGTCTGCACATTGGCGGATGCTCGCCGCAGGCGACGGCCCAGGCGTATGATCGGCCGCCCGGCAATGGGGAAGGTCACGAACACGATCAGCGCCAGGACCCAGTCCTGATAGAACATCATGGCGATCAGGAAGACCGCCGTCAGCAATTCGCGCACCATGGTGGTGAACGTCCGCGACAGCGCGTCGCGCATCAGGTTCACGTCATTGGTGAAGCGCGAGATCAGGGTGCCGGTGGGCGCGCTTTGCATCATGGCCAAATCGGCGTGCATGAGCCGGGCGAACATGGCCTTTTGCAGATTGGCGATCACGCGCAGGGACATCGACTGGTTCAGCACGCTTTGGCCGTAGGAGGCGAGCCCGCGGGTGACGGTGATGGCGATAATGGCCGCTGGCATTACGGTGAGAATACGCGGATCGGCGTTGGTCAGCATGTCGATCGCCTGCTCGATCAGCCAGGGATAGGCGGCCGAGGTGGCGGCGACGATGACCATCAGCACGACCGCGCCGGCAATGCGTCCCGTATAAGCGCGCATCCAGTCGCGCCACAGCCGGCCAACAAGATAGCCTGTTGATTCTTTTACGTTGGGTTCTGTCACGTTGGAATTTGCCACGCTGGAATCTGTCTGCACCTTAACCTGGCCTGCGCGGGTCATGCGTCTAGCCTTTTCCGAGGGCCGGTGTTAGACGGAGACGAATTCCGGCGCGCGAAGAAATCAATATGACGACGTCCCAAGACGCTACGAGTCCTGCTGTTCTAGCAAGAAACTGTCCGAATTGCGGCACAGATAATTTAGCCGCGCCGGCGCTCGCCTATTCCTGGCAGGACTGGGTGCTCAAGGGCTGTAGCGATTGCGCCTTCGTCTATCTGGAAAACCCGCCGGGCTACGAGGCGCTGGTCTCAGAATTTGCCTGGGAACGCAACCATGGCGACCGCAGCGAGCGCATGCGCGAGGAATATCCATTCAGCTACAATTTTTCCCGCGCCTGGAAAAAATTTCGCCGCTGGGCGATCCGCAAACCCAACAAACTGGCAAACCGAATTGCCACGTCTTTTCCACCCGGTCCCGTCGTCGATATTGGCTGTGGCAGCGGCGATTACCTGGCCGCGCTGCCCGATGAGTACGAACCTTTAGGCGTTGAAATTTCAGAAGAATTGGCGCGCCAGGCGACCGAACGGTTGTCGAAGCGTGGCGGCAAAGTCTATGCCATGTCGGCGGTCGATGGCCTTGCGGCCGTGCCCGAAGGGACGGTCAGCGGCATCATCATGCGATCGTTTCTGGAACATGAGCAGGATCCGACCGACCTACTGGCGCGGGCGTGGCGCGCGTTGCGGCCGGGCGGCGCCACGATCATCAAGGTGCCGAACTATGCCAGCGTAAACCGCCGGGTTATGGGCGACCGCTGGTGCGGGTTCCGCTTTCCGGGGCATGTGAATTACTTCACGCCGCAGAGCCTGCGCGACATGGTTGAGGCGTCGGGCTTTCGGGTCGAGCGCTTCGGTTTGTTCGACCGCTTCTATCTCAGCGACAATATGTGGATGGTCGCCTGCAAGCCGGATACCGCCGCCTAGACGAACGCCGCGCCGCCATCGACGCAGATCGATTGGCCGGTCATGAAGCCGCTGGCCGGGGAGGCCAGGAACAGCAGCGTCCCCAGCATGTCTTCCGGGGTTTGCTGCCGTTGCAGGCTCTGATTGCCGATAACGTGCTGGCGGCCCTCGTCGGTCCGTCCGATGTTCTCCATCTCGGTCTCGATCATGCCGGGCAGTACCGCATTGACGGTTATGCCGTGGGGGCCGACCTCGCGCGCCATGGCGCGGCCCATGCCGATCAGCGCTGACTTGGAGGTTACATAGTGGAGAAAGCCCGGGATGCCTTGCGGCACGGTCGATGAAGAGATGTTGATGATGCGGCCCCAGCCGGCGTCGCGCATGGCCGGCAATACGGCGCTGGCGCAGATGAAGCAGCCGGTGATGTTGACGTCCATTACCTGTCGCCATTCCGCCAGCGGAATTTGTTCGAAGGGCTGGCGGCCGAGCGTCACAAAGATTGCGGCATTATTGATCAACACATCCAGGCGGCCATAGGCCGACAAGGTGGCCTCGATCATGGCAGCCACCGAGTCCGGTGAGGTGACATCGGTTTGCAGGGCCAGGGCGCGGCCACCGGCAGACTCGATTTCGGCTGCCACCTGCTGGCCTTTCTCGCCGTTGATGTCGGCGATGACCGGGATCGCGCCATTCTTCGCGAAATGGTGGGCGTAGGCGCGGCCGATTCCCTGGCCGGCGCCGGTGATCAGGACCAAGCGGTCGGTGACGTCAGCGGATGTATCGATGGCCATGGGGTGTCCTCCTCTGTGCTCGCAACCAGTATGACCGGTACCTTCGCGAGTCCCAAATTACTGTTGATTGGTCTAGGTTGGTGTTTCCGACAGGTGGAAAGAGTCGATTTGGCACCGTCTCATCGTGCCGGACACTATAGTCTAGCGGGCTCGGGTCGACTTTAGTCGCCTTGCTATTCCCGGGTCGTCGGCGGCACCATGACGGCTTGGTGGAATAAGAATTGAAAAACCCGTCTCGGGGAAAAGGGAGGATCACAATGTTTTTAAGGACGCTATTCGCCGCGGCCGTGACAGTCGGTCTGCTGGCGTCGTCGGCTGCGAGTGCGCAGACCAAAATCCTGGTCAGCATTTTCGTCGGGCCGGCGCATTTCATTCATGCGCCCTACAAGGCGTGGGGCGCGGAAGTCGCGAAGGTGACGGACGGTCGCGTCGTCGTCGATTTTCTGCCGGCCAGCGCAGCGCCACCACCGAAGCAGATCGAGGGTGCCCTGGCGGGTAACTTCGATGGTGCTTTCATGTTCAACGGCTTCAACGGCAAGCGCGCGCCTTTCACGCAAATGCTGTTGCTGCCCTTCCTGATGGAGGGCAAAGCCGAGGCGGGCTCGGTTGCCACCTGGCGGACGAATGAAAAATTCTTCAGCCATCTGGGGCAGTTCGAAAAAGTCGGCATCACGCCGCTGAGCTATTTTCAGTTCCCCGGCGGCCATTTCTTCAGTGGCGGTGATCCGATCTTGTCGCTCGCCGATTTGAAAAGCCGTAAGATGTGGGCCCTGGCGGGCACACCGACCCGGGTCCTGAAACTCGCCGGTGTCGATCACGTCGCCGGTCCCGCCGCGCGTCTGGCCGAATTTGTGCAGAACAATACGGTCGAGGGCGTCGCCGGCATTTCACAGGATGCCATTATCACCTTCGGCGGCCTGGATTTCACCAAATCGGCAACCGTGCGCGACGATGCCCGCCTTGGCGTTCCGAACTTCATCATGTTCGTCACCACCAAGAAGTGGGAGGAAATTTCGGCTGCTGATCAAAAGGCGATCCAGGGCATTTCCGGCGAGGTATTTGCCCGTGCGGTTGGCAAGGCTGCCGACGTTGCGGAAGCAAAAAGGCGTCAGCAGTTGATCGATAAGGGCGTCAAAATTGTCGAGACGCCGGAGGCTTTCAAGCAGGAGCTGATCGAGGCCAGCAAGCCGCTGTTCGAAGATTGGAAGAAGAGCGCTGAAAAAATGGGTGTCGATCCGCAAGCGCCAATCGACTTCTACAAGGCTGAAACCGCCAAGGTGGCGGCGGGCAGCTAGACACGCATTCGTTGGTGTGAATTCCGCCGGGCGGGCTCTAAGCTTCGCCCGGCGGATATTCAGACCGGCGCCTAGCCGACCGTCGCGCCTTCGACCGAGGATCTAAAAATGGATTCGCCACTGGCCAGTTTCGTTAACGTAACATTGGACATTCTGTACAAGGCCGTGCGCGTATTCGGCGCGGTCATGCTCGCCATTTTGATCGGTCTCACCGGCATCGACGTGTTCATGCGGTACACGTTCAATAATCCGGTCCTGGGCAGCAACGAGATGATCCAGTTTCTGCTCGGCGGTATGGTCTTTGCCGGGTTCGCCCTGGTCACCGCCCATCGCACCCACATCGTGGTCTCCATATTCGAACCGTTTTTCTTGGAGCGGGCGCCGCTGCTCTATAAGGGCCTGATCAGCGGTTTCAACTTGATCGGCATCATCGCGATCACGTTAATTGTTATTCGCTATACAAACTTCCAATTCCTGATGCAGTCGGAGACGGATATTCTGGAGCTTCCCTGGGGGGATCTGGGGGTCGTCTTTGCGGTGCTGGCGGGCGTCGGCATTCTTTTTGGCATAAGGGCCATAAAAATGCCCAAGCGCATGGGCATTTACGTGCCGCCCAAGAATGCCGTGGTTTATCAGAAAACGCCGTTTTCGCTCGAACTTGAGGAAGGCCAGAAATACGCCTGGTGCGCTTGTGGGTTGAGTAACAAGCAGCCCTTCTGCGATGGCTCCCACAAGGGAACCGATATCAAGCCCATCGTGTTTGAGCCCGAGATGAGCGGCCTTGCCAGCATTTGCGGCTGCAAACGCAGCGATAATGCGCCGTACTGCAACGGCCGGCACAAAGACCTCTGATCTGCGATCATGATGTTGAATATCGATAACGTGGCGAGCGGCGACTGATGGAACTGGCAATCTATGGTTTCGCCATCATTCTATTCCTGAGTTTTATCGGTATTCCGCTGGCCTATTCGACCTTGGTGGTGGCGATCGGCGGTTATTGGATCGCCCGTGGCTCGTTCGACGCCGCGGTGCTGATGGCGGGCCTTGAGCTATTCGAGTTCTCGACGAATTTTAATCTATCAGTGGTGCCGGTGTTCATATTGATGGGCGCGCTGATCCAGAAGGCCAACATATCCGACGAACTCTACGAGGCCGGCTATGCCTGGGTCGGCCGCCGACGCGGCGGGCTGGCGATGGCGACGGTCTTGTCCTGCGCCGGGTTTTCCGCCGTATGCGGCAGCTCACTGGCAACCGCGGCGACCATGTCGAAAGTCGCCATGCCGCCTATGCGCAAGTACAAATATGACGACAGCCTGTCGACCGGGACCCTGGCGGCCGGCGGCACATTGGGCATCATGATCCCGCCCAGCGTGCCCATGATCATCTATGGCATCGTCACCGAGACCGACATCGGCGCGCTGTTCATCGCTGGCGTCCTGCCCGGCTTGTTGCTGGTGGGGACATATCTGGCGGCGATCTACATCCGGGTAACGATCGCGCCTGAGACCGGCCCCAAGGGCGATGTCGTGCCGTTTGATGAGAAGATGCGGACCATATATCGGTCCTGGCCGATTGTTGTGCTGTTCGGACTTGTATTGGGCAGCATCTATTTGGGTTGGGCGACCCCGACGGAAGCCGGCTCGGTCGGTGCCTTGGGGGCCTATTTGTTCGCCCTGTCGCGCGGCCGCATGTGGAATCTGCGCGACAATCTGGATGTGTTCTCCGACGCCATGATGACCACGGCGATGATTTTCGCCATTGGTTTCGCCGCCAATGCGTTCGGTCAATTCCTTAATCTGGTCGGCCTGTCGACGGCGCTGGTTGAATTCACCGATTCCTTCGGTCTTGGTCCGTTCGGCCTGGTGTTGCTGATCTCGCTTATTTGCGTGGCCTTGGGTACGGTGTTCGAAAGCATCGGGATTTTGCTTCTGATCATCCCGGTCTTCGTGCCGTCCCTGTTGGCGCAGAACGTCGATATGGTGTGGTTCGGCATCGTCGTGATCATCGTCGTCGAGTTGGGGCTGATAACGCCGCCCATTGGGATCAATGTGTTCACGGTGAAATCCGCCGTGCCCGATGTGGCGCTGACCAAGATATTTAAAGGCGTGGTGCCTTTTGTCGCCGCCGACCTGGTGGCGTTGCTGATCATCGTGCTGGTCCCCGGAATCGCCACCTTTTTGCCATCGCTCATGCGAGGGTTTTAGCGCGCCTACGCAGCGACGGTGGCGCACTATGCCCGCCCTCTGTCCGTCCTCTGCCCCAATGTTTCCGCAAGGCGAAATGGGTTGATTTCGGCGCGGTATCGGGCCGGATGACCCTATAGCTTTGATCGCTCTTACATTGGGGGCCCCGCAATGACGATCAGAACCGCGCAGCAATATCTCGATTCTTTAAAAGACGATCGCGACGTCTGGATTGAAGGCGAGCGGGTCGCCGACGTGACCAGTGATCCGCGATTCGCCGGAGCAGCTCAGACTATGGCGGACCTGCTGCAAATGCAGCACGACCCCGAACTCTCGGACTTACTGACCTACCCGTCGCCAACGACCGGTGAGCGGGTCGGTAAAACCCATCTACAACCGCGCTCGCGCGACGATCTGGTTGCGCGCAGTGAAGCCATCAAAGCCTGGATGGACGCCACCTGCGGCATGCTCGGCCGCAGCCCGGACTATAAGAACGTCCTGGTGTCGTCCTGGGCCGCGGCGGCCGATGCCTTTACGCGGCCCAAATTCGATGGCGCGGCCAACATGCGCGCCTATCATGAGTATGTCCGCGACAATGATCTGGTGATGACCCATGTGCTGGTCAATCCGCAGGTCGATCGCTCCAAGCCGGCCCACCTGGAAGCGTCGGATGTGACCTCGCAGATCGTCGAGGAAACCGATGCCGGCATCGTCATCCGCGGCGCGCGCATGGTTGCAACGTTGGGCGCGCTGGCCAACGAATTGGTGGTCATGCCCGCCGCGTCGCGCTGGGCGACCAATGACACGCTCGACACGACGGCGTTTTCGTTCGGCTTCGCCATTCCCATCGCAACCCCGGGCTTGCGCTTGATTTGCCGGCCGCCGGTGGCCCATCTGGACGCCCGCTCGGCGATGGATCACCCGCTGTCGCTGCGCTACGACGAATCAGACTCCATGGTGATTTTCGACAATGTGTTGGTGCCGTGGGAGCGCGTCTTCATCCATCGCGATCCCGATTTCGACAGTCTGGTCTACCGCGAGACCTACACGTTGCACGCGCTGCTGCTCCAGTCGGTGATCCGCGCTGCGTCGAAAGCCGAGTTCATGATGGCGTTGGCTCTGTCGATCGCCCGCAGCACCAAGATCGACCAGCATGTGCCGGTGCAGGTGATGTTGGCCGAGACCATCAGCATCGCTGATTTCGCCCGCACCTGCCGCGTCGCCGCCGAGGCCGAAGCGCAGGAGACGCCGTTCGGCACCTGGGTCCCCAATATTCGACCCCTCCAGACCTGGCAGACCATGTTCTGGAAAATGTATGCGCGCCAGTGCGAGATCATCCAGACCCTGGGCGCCGGCGGTTTCGTTGCGGTGCCGTCCTACGCCGAAGTGGCCGGCGATATGGCCGGCGACGTGGAACGGTATTTCCAGTCGGCAAACGCCGATGCCAATTCGCGCGTGCGTCTGATGCGCCTGGCTTTCGATGCGGCGCTGTCCAGCTTTGCCGGCCGGCAGAAACTCTATGAGCAGTATTATACCGGCGATCCCATGCGCACCCAGGCGATGCTGTTCTCCATGTTCCCCAAGGATCCGCATCTCGAGCGTATTCAGGCCATGCTCGATGATCTGGAGGCCCGGCAGTCGCCTGCCGGCAGCCCGGCAGGTTTCCGCATGGCCGGTGAATAGGGGCCGTAGCCGCCGTGGCGAATTAATCCCAGTTCCACCTGGTGAAATCGTGTAGGCTAGGGCGCCTTCAGGTCTTTGCTCGAGGACAGACAGGTCAACGGGTTCGCCATGGCTGAAACGAAAACCATCCGCGCGTTGGAGCGCGGCCTCGATGTAATGCGGGCGCTGGAGGGCCAGCAGGCCGCATCGCTCAACGATCTATATCTGACCACCGGCCTACCGCGGCCGACGCTGCTGCGCATCCTTCTGACTCTTGAGAATGCCGGCATCGTGCGGCGCGGCATTGGCGACGGGCTGTACCGCAGCACCTTCGGTCTGCAGCGGCTCGGTGGCGGGCTCGACGAATTCGACCATCTGGCCGAGGTGGCGGCGCCGCTGCTCGACGCGCTTTGCCAGCAGGTTAAATGGCCGTCAGATCTGATTGTCATGAACCACGAACTTGGCGACTGCATGGAGATCAAGGAAACCAGCCGGCCGAATAGTCCGTTCACCATCAACCGTGATCATATTGGCCATTTGATCGCGATTCCGCAGTCGGCCGTGGGGCGCGCCTATTTGGCCTTCTGTCCAGAAGCGGAGCGAGACCAAATCCTGTCGGTTTTGCGCGCCTCGCCAAAACCGGCCAATCGGTTGGTGCGTGCAGCGCAACGTTTCGATGCCGTTCTCGTGCAAGTTCGAAAAGACGGGTACGCCACCCGCGAGCCGGGCTTTGTCGGCGGCGATTACGCAACCGGGCGGCTATACGATGACGGCATCGCGGCCATCGCCGTGCCGTTGCGAGATGGTGACGCGGTCTATGGCTGCATAAATTTGGTGTGGCTGCGCGCCGCAATGACTGAAGCGGATTTTGTGGTGCGGCACCTCGAAACATTGCAGGCCACCGCAGCCCAAATCACGGCCGCCTATACCGCCGTCGCCTAGACCGACCAATCCGCCTTCCGTCTGGCGGAATTCGCGTTGACTGTGGTGGGCAGTCCGGGTTCGAAACGGCTAATTTGACGCTTAGTAAATAGGTCCGCGCCAACCGCTCGATGTTGGCGCTGGGTGCGCCGAAGGAACCATGATGACCACAGAACAACCGAACTTCCTTTTCATCATCACCGATCAGCAGCGCGCCGATCATTTGGGCAGCTACGGCAACCCCATCGTCAAAACGCCCAATGTCGACGCCATCGCGGCGCGGGGCCTGTCCTACGACCGGTTCTACGTATCTTGCCCGATCTGCATGCCCAACCGGGCGACCTTGATGACCGGGCGCATGCCGTCTGTAAACGGGGTCCTCACCAACGGTATCCCCCTGTCGTTGGGCGCGACCACCTTCGTCGACTTGCTGCGCGCCGGCGGTTATCGCACCGCGCTGTTGGGCAAGTCGCATCTGCAGAACATGGTGCCGTTCGAGGTCGAGGATTGGAACTTCCCGCCGCGGCGCGATGGCACGTCGCCGCCGCCGGACCTCGACGATGCTTATCGGGCGCGCCCAACCGGCCCGGAGTACGAATATGAGCGTTCGGATTTATGGGCGAAGGATCCTGACCGTCAGGTGAGCGGGCCCTATTACGGCTTCGATGATATCAGCTTTGCCAATCTGCATGGCGACCGCGTTCAAGGCCATTACACAGCCTGGCTCTCCGCGCGGCACAAGGACCCGGCGTCCCTGCGGGGGCCGGAAAACGCGCTTCCCGCCGACGACTATATCGCGCCGCAGGCCTGGCGCACGTCGATGCCGGAGGAATTATATCCGACCACCTATGTGGAAGAGATCACCACGCAATATCTCGAAGACCATGCGGCCAATGGCGGCGAAAAGCCTTTCTTCATCCAATGCTCCTTCCCCGATCCCCACCATCCCTTCACCCCGCCAGGCATATATTGGGGCCTATACGACCCCCACGATGTGCCGGCGCCGGAATCTTTGGGCAAGGAGCATAACGATCCGCCGCCCTTCCAGAAGCGCCTGTTCGAAGAGCTCGGCAACGGCACGGCCCTGCGCGACCATGTCAGCCCCTATGCGCTCAACGACCGCGAGGCGCGCGAGACCATCGCCCTGACCTACGGCATGATCACCATGATCGACGATTCCATCGGCCGAATCCTCGCCAAGCTGGAGTCGCTGGGACTGGCTGAAAACACCGTCGTCATTTTCACCTCCGACCATGGCGATCTGATGGGCGACCATGGCCTGATGCTGAAGCATAGCTTCCATCAGGAAGGCGTGTTGCGGGTGCCGTTCATCTGGGATGATCCCGACCAGGCCGGTGGCACGCGCAGCGATTTGCTGTCGGGCACCATCGACATTGCCTCGACGGTTCTGGCCCGGGCTGGGTTGGCGCCCTATCACGGCATCCAGGGTTATGACGTGGTCTCGGCGGTAAATTCGGGCCAGGCGCTACCGCGGCTGGGCATGGTCATCGAGGAAGACGAGTTGCCGATGAACGCCAATACCGGGCGCTTCATGCGCACGCGGTCCTTTGTGACCGGGCGCTGGCGGATGACCTATTGGCTGGAAGAGGAATTCGGCGAGCTCTACGACCGCGACAATGATCCGCTGGAACTCCATAATTTATGGAACGAACCCGCGGCCCAGGCCGACAAGGCCATGGTTATGGAAATGATGATGCGCGAGCGTATCTCGCTGGAGGAAATGGCGCCGCGCGCCACCTATTGCGCTTAGGCGGTGCCGTCGAGCAGGGACGTCACTTCGCCATCGTCGGGAAAGCGGCCGGTGGCGAGTTTGGAATAGAGGAGCTCGCCGTCGGCGATAATCTCGAACGACGCGCGAGCGCCCGAGACAAGCTCAACCTCGGCGCCATAGGTCGCTACCAGCAGGTCCCTCGCACGGAGGGCGCGTGGCTCGTAGTTTCAAAGGACGCAATATTCGATTCGGATATTCGGCGCACTGGCCATGTCTAGAGCCTTCCTGATTTGCAGATTGGAAATTAAAGCGTTGGGCCGGGTCGGTCGATGGCGTCTGCCATCAATCCCTTGGTGATGTAGTCGAAGGCCTCATCGATCGAGTCCGTGTGGAACAGCAGATCGAGGTCGTCGGCGCTGATCGTCCCGGCCTCGACCAGCGCATCCAGATTAATCACCTTCTCCCAGAACGAGGCGCCGAACAGCACCATCGGCATTTTCTTGCGCATCTTGTGGGTCTGCACCAGGGTCAGGGTCTCGAACAATTCGTCCAGGGTGCCGAAGCCGCCGGGAAAGAAGATCATCGCCTTGGCAAGATACAGGAACCAGAACTTGCGCATGAAAAAATAGTGGAAGTTGAATGCCAGCTCGCGGCTGATATAGGGGTTCTCGAACTCTTCGAACGGCAGCGAGATGGTGAGCCCCACATTGAGGCCCTTGGCTTCCGACGCGCCGCGGTTGGCGGCTTCCATGATGCCGGGTCCGCCGCCGGTGCACACTACGAAGCGGC
>JABDJY010000498.1 GCA_013003285.1 Alphaproteobacteria bacterium
CGATTGTTTCGCTGGCAATAACAGTGTCACCGACCTCGCTCTCAATGCGCCGCAGGCGCCCGGCAACCGGCGCCGAGACCACGAACACATCGCGTACGCGCGTTTCCGCATCTTCGTCGATGCTGACGACCAACGGTCCATGCGTTACCTGGGCCAAGTCGACCGGCACGGGTTGCGGCCGAAAGGCGAATGCGAGCCCCACCACCACCGCAACCACCAACAATCCCCAGATCACAAATCGGCGCGACTTCATTTCACATCCCTCCTCATTCGCGAGTCTTCAAAACAGCAATCAGGTCAAGATTATCGAGCCGCTGGCGCACGATTGCCGCCGAGACCGCTGCCGCGGCGATACCGATCAAGACCGCAATCCCGAAAGTCGACGGGTTGAGGGCGAGCGGTATTCGGTAAAGCTCATTGCCGAACTCGGAAGTGATGAGCCAGGCCAGCGAATAGCCCGCGAGACAGCCCAGGGGCAGGCCAACGAATATCAACAGCGCTGCTTCACCAATCAGAATGTAGGAAATTTCCGCGCGACCGAACCCAAGCACCCGCAGGGTCGCGAACTCCCTACCGCGCTCCGACAGCGCGATACGCATGCTGTTATAGACGACCCCAAACGCCAGAGTGCACCCGAAGGCAACGAAGAAAGACACCTGAATCAGTAAAGTCTCGCCCACCGTCTCATAAAATGTATCGGTCGCGGCACGCCGCAGCGTCACCGCCGCCACGTCGGGCAGATCTTTGAGCTCGGCAAATAGGCGCGGCTCAGCGTCCCGGTCGACCAAGAGGTGAACAATATCCACATGCGGTCCCTCCTTTAAGGCGCGATTAAGGGCCGCAATATTCATGAAGGCCGGGGCACCGATATAGGTCTCGAATAGATCGACAACGGGTAATTCTAGCTTGGGTCGGCGTCCGTCCAGGACTTGCGCTTCCACCATATCGCCACGGCCGACACCGAGTTTCGTGGCCAGTTCTGTCGATAGCACCAAACCTTTCGGCGGCACCCGCAGCGCCCCGCCAGACGCATCGAACACCAAGCTGAGTGTTGGCTCGGAAACCACACCCGATATGGCACCGCGATGGGTGCGTATACCGGACCGGAACTTCACGGCGACCGCGCGCTCGGGTTCGGCCGCCAATACACCCGGCAGGCGCTCGAATTCGGCAACGACCGTGCTCGATTGTGCCTCCACCAGCCCGACCGTGACGTCTTGGCGCTGCGCCTGGTGAAAAAACACTTCCGCAATCCGGTCGATCGAATCGAACCACTGCAGCGACGTAATCAGGACCGCCAGTGCTAATCCGACACCCGCAGAGGCAAATAACGAGCGGATCGGCCAGCGCAGCACTTGGCGCAGAATAATTCGGGTCGGCTGATCGAGCCAACGCGCCACCCAAGCCGAACGCAGCCGGGTCTTGCGATACAGCGGCGGCGCGGGCGGACGCATTGCTTCGGCCGGTGGCAATATCACCGCCCGGCGCACCGCGCTTACCGTTCCCAGCAGCGCCGCCGCCATGGTGATCACACCCGCCAGGGCGAATACCGCGGGCCCGGGTCGGAAGAACAGGAACGGGAAGCGGAAAAATTCGGCAAAGATTTCGGTGTTAATACGGCCAAGCCAGGCACCCGCTCCCCACCCGATCACGATACCGACACCGGCCATGACGATAACCATCTTGGTGTAATGCCAGCCGACTTCCACATTGCTGTACCCGAACGCCTTCATCAGACCGATCTCGGCGCGCTCGAGCGCAATTAGGCGCGCCACGACGATGTTCGACAGAAACGCCGCGACGGCGAGAAAAATTGCCGGCATTATCTTGGCGATCGAGCGCAGCTGCTCGATTTCGTTGGTCAAAAAGAAATTCGATAACTGATCGGCGCGTGCGAAGGCGCCCACCCCACCATAACGGTCGAGCAGGGTATCGAGCCGACTGATAACATCGTCGACATTGACGCCGCGCAACAGGGTCAGCGAGACATCGTTAAAGGCGCCATCGAAATCATAGGCGGCCTCGAGCGCTTCCCGGCCCATCCACAGAATGCCGAACCGCTTCTCGTCCGGCACCAACTGACCCGGACCGATTGCGTAGACATATTCCGGCGACAGGGCGATGCCGACGATATCAAGCGCGCGCTTCTTGCCGTTCATCAGCGCCTGCAATCGATCGCCCGGCACCAAGCCGTGCTCTTGGGCAAAGGGTTCGCTCAAGACCACTTCGTCGGGCCGCCCCGGCGCGACCAGTCTGCCGGTTCTCAGCGCCAACCGGTTGAGCACCGATTGTCCGCGCTCAGGGATCGATATCAGTTGACCGATCACCGGCTCTTCAAACCCGGCGATATCGAGCGTGGCGAACTTGACGATCCGGGTCTCGACATTCTGCACCCCGGGAATATCTGCAATCCGCCTGGCGATTTTGTCGGGCGCCCGTTCCACACCGGCAAAGACCTCGGCAAAATGATAGCGCTCGTAATAGGCGGTACCGGTACTCTCGAGCGCCTCGATCGAACTGAACGACATGACCAGAACGGCAACGCCCGAGGCGATCACCAGGGCAATGGCGAGTACTTGGCCGCGTAAACGCCAAAGGTCTCTCAGGAGCTTGCGATCCAACGCACCCATCGCGGCTACCACACCAGTTCCCGCGCCGGCCGGCGATGCGCGTTGGCGGTTGTTTCAACGATTCGGCCATCGCCAAAGCGTATGACGCGGTCTGCCATATCGCCGATCGTGGTGTTATGAGTGATCAGCGCGGTGGTGGTACCAAGCTCCCGGTTAACCTGTTCGATCGCCTCGAGAACCAGAATACCGGTCTCGCTGTCGAGAGCGCCCGTGGGCTCATCGCACAGCAGCATATCGGGGCGCTTGGCGATGGCGCGCGCTATGGCGACGCGTTGCTGTTCGCCGCCTGATAGTTGCGCCGGAAAATGGTCGAGGCGCTCTTCAAGACCGACAAGCGCTAGCGCATCGGTGGCCGCCATCGGCGCCGGCGAGATTTCCGTCACCAGAGTGACATTTTCCAGGGCTGTCAGGCTGGGGATCAGATTGTAGAACTGGAACACGAAGCCGATATGGTCTCTGCGATATCGGGTCAGCGCGGCTTCGTTATGGTCGGTAATCCGGTTGCCGTTGAAGGATACGGTACCGGATGTCGGTGTATCGAGACCACCGAGGATATTCAGCAGGGTCGACTTGCCGCTGCCCGACGCGCCGACCAGCACGACCAGCTCGGACTGGTGGAGGTCTAGATCCACACCGCGCAGGGCCCAGACTTCAACCTCGCCCGTGCGGTAAACTTTGGTAAGCCCGCGGGCCTCAAGCACCGCTGGTCTTTCTGCCACGCCATCGGGCGCTGTCGCCAAGGCTGTCATCGGTCACTGACCTTTTTGCCAATCGACGGCACACACGCAGTGCCGTTGGTGCCCAAAATGGCGCACGCGCCGATCCATCACATTGACCCAGGTCAGCACAAGAATGGAGTTTCGTCGACGACTGATCGCTCCTTGATCCGCATCAAAGTCTTGCCATCGATAAGCTGCGAATAATGGCGCTCTTCCAAACTTCCGGATCGGTGCAGGCGCGAAAATGGCAACACCCTTGGAAATCGATCAATTGTACTGGCGATGCGATCCGTCGCAGTTCGACTTCGAGACCACCGCCGAGTTGCACGAGCTCGATCATGTGATCGGGCAGAGCCGGGTCGTATCGGCAATCCGGTTCGCAACCGAAATGGACTATCCCGGCTACAACATATTCGCCCTCGGTCCTGCGGGGCTGGGCAAGCACAGTGCGGCCCATAAATTTCTCGCCGAGCGCGCCAAACAGCGCCCTGTGCCGCAAGACTGGTGTTACGTCACCAATTTTGCCGACGTCCACAAACCGCATCATCTATGCCTGCCGGCGGGACGCGGTGCCGAACTGCGCCAGGACATGGCGCGATTTGTCGAAGATTGCCGCCTCGGCCTGCAGAGCGCCTTCGAAAGCGAAGAATATCGGACACGCCGGCAGGTCATCGAAGAGGAGATGAAAGAGCGAAACGAAGCGGCAATTTCGCAAGTCGAGAAAGAGGCAGCCGAACACAATATCGCCGTCATTCGCTCGCCAATGGGTATCGCGTTGGCCGCCTTGCACGAGGGGCAAATTATCAAGCCCGACGTATTCCAGCGGTTACCGGCGAGCGAGCGCGAGCCGATCGAAGCCAATATGGAGAAAATTCAGGAAAATCTCCGCGATGCCCTGCGCCAGGCGCCGAAATGGTTCAAGGAAACACGCGATAAGATCCGCAAACTGAATGAGGAGACGGCGCATTTTGCGGTCATGGACCTGCTCGAAACTCTGAAACAAAAATACGCCGATCTTGCCGATGTCAGCGCCTATCTCGAAGCGGTCGGTGACGATGTCATCGCCCACGCCGAAGAGTTCCTGACGACCGGAGACGACCATTCGCCTGAGATGCCGTCGCCGATCGAAGACGGTCAGGCGCTATTCAGGCGCTATCAGGTAAATTTGCTGGTCGATCACAGCGAAAGTGAACACGCGCCGATCGTCTACGAAGACAATCCGACCTATGACCGCCTGCTCGGCACGGTGGAGCACCGTGCGCAGATGGGCGCCCTGACAACCGATTTTTCGCTGATCCACGCCGGCGCCATCCACCGCGCCAATGGCGGCTATCTCATTCTCGATGCCCGCAAGGTTTTGGGGAATATGCTGGCCTGGGA
>JABDJY010000028.1 GCA_013003285.1 Alphaproteobacteria bacterium
GCTGACGGCGGCTTTTAGCCAATTCCAGCCCTTCAGCAAAAGCTAATATAGCACTCGCTGCGGGGTCATCGCTATCACGGATTGGCACATTACAATGCCGTCGGAGGGAAGCCGTCAACCAAATTAGAAATGGGCATTAAATGCAGGTTCTAGATGGATATATTCGCTCAGATAGAGAAGTCGGGGATGTTCGTTTCTTCCTGTTTCATAAGATCTTTCAGTGGTTGGTCCAAAATAGAAGTGGGAAATCCCCATGCCGCCCTGTCCGCCGCAATCCGGCTAAATATGGCTTTCGCCTCAACCTTGGCATCCTCCAGGTCTGCGAAAAATTTCCACTTGTAAGCGCCGGGCTGTTCTCGAATTAAAGCACGCTTTCCTTCCGATACTTTGTAGATACATGCGCCCAAATCGACCTCACAAACCATGTATAGTGTATTTTCTGCAGGTGTCTCTGTGGTTTCTTCTTGCTTACGGCTGTCGTCGGAAGCCTTAGACGTGCTTCGCGATTTGACCGCCTTAGCAAGATTGCGAAACGTCAATCGCCGCTGTGCCGGTGCCTCATGCTCGGGTGTTGGTTGCGAAGGTCGGCTGGGCCCCCAGTCTGTTTGAGCTACCGCTTCTTGTTCCGGCAACGCCTTGGTTGCTGGTTCTTGTTGTTTAGCCAAGTGGCTGGTCAAACCATCTGCAATCTGCGCTCCGTCGTCTGCGACCCGAGGTGTGCTCTCCGGATCGCTCGAAAATCTGGTGGCTGACTGCACTTCCGGAGCATCCTCCGGATTCTCGAGCATGCGCGCAAGGATTCTTTGTAACTCGGCGATCTCGCCTGCGTGGGCTGCTTCGGCGGCTGTTGCCTGTCTGCGTACCTCTTCGACATCGATGGCGGCGGCATCCTGCTGCTGTCGCAGTTGCGCCAACTCGGCTTCAAGCTGCGTCTTCGACGCGGCAAGCTGCTCTACTTTTTCAGCCTTCCGGGCTTCGCGGACCGCCGACTTGGTGACTTCGGCTTCCCATGCTTGGCGTGTCTCGGCTAGTCGTGCCTCGACCTTTTCCTCGGCCTGGCGCAGTGCTTCTGCAAGGTGGTCAGCAAATTCTAGCTCGACCTGCTCCATGATGGCGTCTGCCCACTCTTCGAGCACACGCACAAGGATACTTTGCAACTCGGCGATCTCGCCCGCGTGGGCTGCTTCGGCAGCTTTTACCTGTCTGCGTACCTCTTCGATGTCGATGGCGGCGGCATCCTGCTGCTGTCGCAGTTGCGCCAACTCGGCTCCAAACAATGTCTTCGCATTCGCCCGAGCGCGACTATCAATTATCTCGGCTTTCTCTACCCGCTTTTCGGGAGCAGCTATCTGCGGCCTTACATCGGGGACCCGAAGTGTGCTCTCCGGATCACTCGAAAATCTGGCGGCTGACTGTGCGGCGGCGGCGTCTGCCAGACCCGCGTCCTCCGATGCTGTCCCTGACGCCTGTCCGTGAGAAACGCCGGGCGATGCTGCTAGTTCTTCGTCTAAGGCAGGTGAAACGGATGCTATTCGTTCCATCAGTGATTCATTATTGGAGGGCTCTTTCGGAGATCGAGCCGGTGCATCGCCGTTGGGCGACCCGCCGTCTGCTTCAAAACTAGCCATTGTTTCGGTGTCCAGTATCCGTGCTGTGCGCGTTGTGGCCTATTCGATTCACGCGGCTGCATGAGTGTGGACGGCGCGAGAGGCAACGCCATTCGCAATAGTGCGTGTTGTTACCATCATAATGATTGGTGAAACGTCGTTGCTGGGCTTTCATAGCTTTCTACCCACACCTGTAAAGGGGCAGCTTACGGCGGCAAGTGCCGGGAGTCTATGAACGACCATCATGACCGCAATGGGTCAACTCCGGTCGTAAACACCCATCGCGATCTACGACTGCTTTGCCCTCAACACCGGACGTAAAAAGCGAAAAAGCAGACATGGGAAATTCCATGTCCATTGTTGGGTGTAAACCGGTCGTGATCAGCGGCACCCGCTGACGGCGGCTTTTAGCCAATTCCAGCCCTTCAGCAAAAGCTAATATAACGCCAGTTTCAATCTGTCATTAGAAGTGATTGGCACATTGCGATGCCGTTGGAGGGGAACCGTCCACCGCATCAACTGCAGAGTTTCAGAGACGCAAAATCCGCGATCTTCAATTGCGCAAACCAACCGGGGCCAGTTTCTAGCAGGTTTTCGAAGTGCATTTTCAATCGAATTCCAAGGTTAACAGTCGTCTTATGGGCGGCAAGGATAAAAAGGCGGCCGTACCAAGTGCTTGGGAGGCCCCGCAGGCCAGATGGGAAATCATGACTAAATGGCCACCGATATCACACAATTTCAGGATGAAGTCAGCGTGCGAGGATCAATGCCCCCTCAATTATATAACTTCTTGATATTAATAAAGGTACAAGTGCACAAAATGCATAAAAAGAACCTTGAAAGGACATATATACTGACCTATATATTGCAGTGCACACCAGCACAAACATTTGAGAGGTCAATATGAAAAACGAATTCAAAGTTCTGAGCGAGTCTGAAATCATCCGTCGGGCGGAGCAGGAACGCAGCAAGGCTGTGGGTGAATTTTTCGCTCGGTTGTTTAACCGCCGCAAGAACACCAACCTGTCAATAAATCCAGTCCCGGCCGACTTTGCCGCCAGCGAACTCGTGGCGCGTAAGACTACAGAGAAGCCCGAGGAACTCGCGAAAGCGGCTTAATATCGAAGCCGTTTAGGGCCGGAACGAGATCTGAGGGCTAAGTCTTTATGGTCGGCGATGCCGATGAATTGCCGACTATCGGTCAACCAATATCATCGCGAAGCGGAACGCTTCGGGTGCACGTTTAAAATCCGAAAGGCATTATTGCACGGGCCGGGCCTCGCTCGTCTCAAGCGAATTTGGTCCGCCCGGCCCCCAGCTTGTGCTTCAATAGATGGTTTTCCGGTAAAACACAGCTTCGCAATTGCACTTTTCTGTGCGGTCAGCGCAAACGAACTCCCCCTGGTCGCAACGTTCTTGGAAATTAGTCTTTAGCCGTAGCCAATACTTAAAGCCTATCTGTTGCATAGCACCCTCGATACGGCTCGAACTGGGCCCCTGCTTGAACGTTGCGATCATTTTGTCCGCCCCATGTCCAACGAGAATATCGTGCAGTCGTGATATGAGACCTGTGCCGATGCCTTTGCCACGGTGTTCAGGCGCAACGGCTACGCTTTGAATGACACCAAACGCACCGGCCAGATCGGCAGCGTCGAAACCTTCGGGAACGAAGTCAACCCGGTGTTCAAGAAAATCGCGGAGCCCTGATTTCGGCAGTAACCGGCCAAGCGCGAAGCCAAGGAGTTGGTTGTCGTCGATACATACGATCAGGTGTGTGTCGGGTTCGCGCGCAATCTCGGATGATTTACCGAAATAGTTGATGCCTAGCACACCATCGGCAACCTCGCGAACTTGCTCTTGCCAATGCGGCGAATATTTCTCGTAATTCATTCAACGTTCCCAGGTTAATCAACTTATGGGAGTTGTCGGTCTAATGCGAACCAGTTTCCAAATACGAGCCCGCTACCGCATTGACACGTTAGACGTTTAGACGCAGCGGCCAGGGTAGATGAGCTATCATCCCCTCATTTTCGCCCCTTTCTATGGCCTGGGAGTCGGTCTCTCCCTGGCGCATTCGCGTCGTCTGATTCAGCGTCGTCGGGCTGACGTCCCGCCCAACTGGTAGCTCTAAGAGCACTTGGTCGCGCTTCAGAGCTTCCTCCAATTCGTTCGGATCGATTGTCAACGTGCGTGTAAGGCCAGAGTTTGTAGACTTTGCGGGCAAGTGAAGCAGGGTCAATATTCTGCGATAGGCAAGAAACGAAATACCTTCGATAAGTTCTTCATCCGTTTCTACGTAGTAAGAACCCGCTGGCAGCACCTCGCTAAACCCGGCCAATACGAACGGCCTCTTGAAGGTCACCGTCTTAGAAAAGGTACGTTTCGTCATCGTATGCCTCTACGCCAATAAAAAAGGTGGGTAATAATTGTGATGGTGGTGCATGGTTTGCTTGCAGAAGTCCTATCTCGATGGGATGTGTTTTAAATAATCGATAGAGTTCCTAATCTGTATTTTGCACTCCCTCCGAATAAATCCCAGCCCCAGAAAGGCGAGCACCCACTTTTGCCGCCAGCAATTTCGCTTCATCATCACTTCCCATCCAACGAAGTTTTCGTAACCGCGCGGCCAAGTCTTGCCGAGCCACGACATCGCCTTCGGCAGCACGTGCGATTAGGTTGTCGTCGGACACCGGTAGGGTGTTAGCGTCCATCAAGAATAATTCTCCATTCGGTAAAATTCGATGTTGTAACAAGGAGTAAAAGGGGCCGCGGTTCGCCACGGCCCCGTTTTCCGTTCCCGTTAATGGGAGAGCTAATAATCCATGCCGCCCATGCCACTCATGTCGGGCATGCCCTGCGCCGAATTTTTCTTCTCCGGCTTCTCGGCAACCATGGCTTCCGTGGTGATCAACAAACCGGCCACCGAACTGGCATCTTGCAATGCAGTTCGCACAACCTTCGCCGGATCGATGATGCCGGCCTTGACCATGTCAATATATACGCCTTCCTGAGCGTCATAGCCGAACGTGCCGCTTTTCTGCTCGAGCAGTTTGCCGGCAACAACGGCGCCGTCAGCGCCCGAGTTCTCGACGATCTGACGCGCCGGCGCCGCGATCGCCTTGCGGACGATGTTGATGCCGACCTGCTGGTCGTCATTTTCGCCTTTCAGCTTGTCGAGGGCTCGTGTGGCGTACAAAAGAGCCACGCCGCCGCCCGGTACGATGCCTTCTTCGACAGCGGCGCGGGTTGCGTTCATGGCGTCTTCGACGCGGTCCTTCTTCTCTTTCACTTCGATCTCGGTGGCGCCGCCGACCCGGATGATCGCGATACCGCCGGCCAATTTGGCCAGACGTTCCTGCAACTTCTCCTTGTCATAATCCGACGTGGTCTCCTCGACCTGGGCGCGGATCTGGTTACAACGGCCAAGAATGTCGGCCTTCGAACCCGCACCGTCGATGATAGTGGTCTCTTCCTTGGTGATGGAAACGCGCTTCGAAGTGCCGAGCATGTCGAGGGTGACATTCTCGAGCTTGATGCCGAGATCTTCGGAAATCACCTGACCACCAGTGAGGATGGCGATGTCTTCAAGCATGGCCTTTCGACGATCGCCAAAGCCAGGCGCTTTAACGGCGGCGACTTTCAGTCCACCGCGTAGTTTGTTGACCACCAAGGTGGCCAGCGCTTCGCCTTCGATGTCTTCAGAGATAATCAAAAGAGGGCGCGTCGATTGCGCCACCGCCTCGAGTACCGGCAGCATTGGCTGTAGGTTCGACAGCTTCTTCTCGTGGAGAAGAATATAGGGGTTCTCCATCTCGCAGATCATCTTGTCGGCGTTGGTGATAAAGTACGGCGACAAATAACCGCGGTCGAACTGCATGCCCTCGACCACTTCAAGTTCAGTCGCCAAAGTCTTGGCTTCCTCAACTGTAATGACACCCTCATTTCCAACCTTCTGCATGGCATCAGCAATGATTTTGCCCACTTCGAGATCGCCGTTCGATGCGATGGCGCCAACCTGCGAGATTTCCTCGTTGGTCTTGATCTTCTTGGCGCTCTTCTCGATTTCGGCAACCACCGCTGAGACAGCTAGGTCAATGCCGCGCTTAAGATCCATCGGGTTCATACCGGCGGCCACCGCACGCGAACCTTCGCGAACGATCGCCTGGGCTAGCACGGTCGCCGTGGTGGTGCCGTCGCCGGCTAGGTCGTTGGTCTTGGACGCAACTTCCTTGATCATCTGCGCACCCATATTCTCGAACTTGTCGTCGAGCTCGATTTCCTTGGCGACGGTGACGCCGTCCTTGGTGATGCGCGGGGCGCCGAACGACTTATCGAGGATGACGTTGCGGCCCTTCGGACCCAGCGTCACTTTAACGGCGTCGGCGAGCGTATCGACACCTTTCAGCAGCTTATCGCGTGCCGAGGTACCGAATTTGACTTCTTTTGCAGCCATAATTCAAATATTCCTGAGTTAGCTATCGTTAATTGGATATGCTTTAAGCGGCCTTCTTCTGCGCGCTTTTCTTGGCCTCGATGACGCCCATGATGTCGGTCTCCTTCATAATCAGGAGCTCCTCTCCATCGATCGACACTTCAGTGCCCGACCATTTGCCAAACAGCACCCGGTCGCCAGCCTTGACGTCCATCGGCGTGACACTGCCGTCTTCTGCGCGGGCGTCAGACCCGACGGCGACGACTTCGCCTTCCGAAGGCTTTTCCTGAGCCGTGTCGGGGATAATGATTCCACCAGCGGACTTTTCATCGGAATCGACGCGGCGGACCACGACCCGATCGTGTAACGGACGGAAACTCATGTCTTGATCCTCTGTAAAATGAACAATTCCACGGCTTACGCGGCAATTGTTAGCACTCCGGGAGTAGGAGTGCTAAATACGTGGTAGGCGCTTGCAGGTGTTACAACTGCTTGGAGCCAAAATTGCTGTGTTTATTTTACGCGCTGCCAAGTTAGTGGGTGGAAACGCTTAGCATGTCGGATTATGGAGGCCGAGTAGCTTCCACTAATGGCATCTCGGTTTCCCCTTCGCCGACCCTCGAACACGTCCGAAAAGGGTCAAAAACGGCCGTCATCACCCACGCCTGCTCACGGCAGGTTTACACCGGTGACCTCAACCGATCGATGCAACACAAGCGTTGAACCGTTCTGCCGGGGTTTC
>JABDJY010000073.1 GCA_013003285.1 Alphaproteobacteria bacterium
ACCGCGTGGTCATGGCGTCGACCAAGGTCGGCGATGTGATTCTCGACCCGTTCTTCGGCACCGGCACCACCGGCGCAGTCGCCAAGCAATTGCAACGCGACTTCATCGGCATCGAACGCGAGCAAGACTATATCGACGTCGCCCAGGAGCGTCTTTCGCGGGTGCGGCCGATCGAGGAAACCTCGCTGCTGGTGACACCCTCGAAGCGCGATCAGCCGCGCATTCCCTTTGGCTGGCTGGTCGAACGCGGCTTGCTGCGCCCCGGCGAAGTTCTCTACGGCCCGCGCCGACGCCACTCCGCCAAGGTAAGCGCCGACGGCACCATCATCTCGTCGGAAAATCGTGGTTCGATCCACAAGATCGGCGCCGCGGTCCAGGGGGCGGAAGCCTGCAACGGTTGGACCTTCTGGCATTTGGATATCGAGGGCACCTTGGTCCCCATCGATGTGCTGCGCCAGAAACTACGCGCCGAGCTGAATTAGACGTCAGCATCTGGGGCGACCGGTGAAGTGCTGCTAGAGTCCGTGGGACGAAGGGAGCACCGCCATGCTGATTGTCGATTCACAAGTCCATCTTTGGAACGCCGGGACACCGAATCCCTGGCACCGCCAAATCCCCGCCTATTCGAAGGACGAACTTCTGATCGAAATGGATGGGGCCGGTGTCGACCGCGCCGTCATCGTCCCACCCATGTGGATGGGCGACACCAACGACTTGGCCCTGGAAGCGGCACAAGCGCATCCTGACCGCTTGGCGGTACTCGGCCGGCTCTCCCTCGATGACCCGGCCAGCCGGACCCGCCTCGACGATTGGAAGAACCAGCCCGGCATGCTGGGGCTACGGTTCACCTTCTCCAAGCCCGAGGAGTTCGAGTGGCTCACCAATGGCAGTTTGGAATGGCTATGGGCCGGCGCGGAACGCGCGGGTATTCCGGTGATGGTGATGATCTCGGGCTATCTGCCGGAGGTCGCCAAGATCGCCGCGAACCATCCCGATTTGCGCCTATGCGTCGACCATCTCGGGCTGGTGCGCGGCGCCATCGACGACGCCGCCTTCGCCGACCTACCCCTGCTCATATCGCTGGCCGCCTTTTCCAATGTGGTGGTCAAGGCCACATCGCTGGCCTGTTATTCGACCGAGCCCTATCCCTATCCCGGCCTGCATCCCTATATCCGCCAGGTCTATGACGCCTTCGGGCCGGCGCGCATGTTCTGGGGATCCGACGTTACCCGGCTGACCTGCACCTACCGCGAATGCGTCACCCTGGTCACGCAAGAGCTAGACTGGCTATCGGACGCCGACAAAGTGCAGATCATGGGCGGCGCCATCTGTGACTGGCTGGGCTGGGATATGGCGGCGGAGTAAGGACCCTCTCCCCGGGGGAGAGGGGCTTTACACATGCGCCAGCGCGTGGCGCACGATTTTCTTGGTCAGGGTCGGCAGGGCGTGGTCGCCCAAGGCGTCGGGCATGATCCATATACCCTCGGCCTTGGCATTCTTTCGCACCCGGGCGGCCAGGACTTTTAGCTCCAGTTGGAAATGGGTGAAGCCGTGGCTCACCTGGCCGGGCAGTTCGCGCCATTGGGCGGTGACCGGCGCTTGCGCCATATCCGCCGGCGCACGTGCCCCCCAATCACTGGAGGGCACCTCGATCATGCCGCCGAGCAGGCCGCGCTCAGGCCGGCGGCGCAGTAACACCGCACCGTCGCTGCGCACGGTCCAAAACACCACGCCTTGCCGCAATGGCCGTTCCGCCTTCGGCGCGCGCCGGGGCAACGATTCCGCGATATCTAAACTTTGCGCCCGGCAATCCCCCTGCCACGGGCACATCAGACATTTCGGCGCACGCGGCGTGCACACTATCGCGCCCAGATCCATCACCGCTTGGGCGTAATCGCCGGGCCGCGATTGCGGGGTCAGTCCCGCCGCCAGTTGGTGTAAATTAGGTTTGGCTGACGGCAGGCTTTCCTCGACGGCAAACAGGCGCGCCATCACCCGTTCCACATTACCGTCGACCACGGTTGCCGGACGGTCGAAGGCGATGGCCGCAATCGCCGCCGCCGTATAGGGCCCGATGCCCGGCAAGGCGCGCAAACCGTCTTCGGTGTCGGGGAATATCCCACCATGTGCGCCCGCCACGGCGATGGCGCATTTATGCAAATTGCGCGCCCGCGCGTAGTAGCCCAGGCCGGCCCAGGCGTGCAGCACCGCGTCGAGATCGGCGGCCGCCAGATCGGCGACGGTCGGCCAGCGGTCGAGAAACGATTTGAAATACGGCCCGACCGTGACAACGGTGGTTTGCTGCAGCATCACCTCGCTGAGCCATATCCGATAGGGATCGGGTTTGCGCCTGTGCCCCGGCGGCACGCGCCAGGGCAGACGGCGAGCATGCCGGTCATACCAGTCGAGTAAAACTGTTGCGCTGGGCTTGCCCACGATTTTTCACCTTCCTCCCACCGTCCCGGTTGTCGGTAACCAGGCGCGGCCCTAACATATGGTCCCACATCATTTTCGGTAAGACCCATTGCCATGCCGCCGCGCCGTTCCAAAAGCCTGCGTGCCGTCGCCGTCGAAGCCGACCGCATCACCGGCCCGATCCGCAAGAAACGCGGCCTGGCCGAGGCGGCCCTGATATCCGACTGGCCCGACATCATTGGCGCGGCGCTGGCCGCCGAATGCTTGCCGCTGCGCATCGCGCGCGGCCCCGACGGTACCGGCGGGACGCTGCATATAAGGGTCAGCGGCGCCCTGGCGCTGGAACTGCAGCATATGCAACCCCAGGTCATTGAACGCATCAACGGCTATTTTGGCTATCAGGCGATCGCCCGCATTGCGCTGCAGCAAGGTCCGATCAGCGCCCGCAAGCCGGCGAGCCGCCCCGCCACACCGCCTTCCGTCGAAGATGCCGCCGCGTTGGCCGTGCAACTGGACGGAATCGTCGACGACGATTTGCGTCGCGCCTTGGAGGCCTTGGGGCGTGGTGTTCTGGGGCGAAAACAGCGGCAGGGTTGAAGACCGCCTTTGACGAGCGAAATTTTTTAGTCGCTTAGGCAAGTAATCTTTTTGCGCTGCCAAACCAAAACGTGCATGCTTAGACGTGGATAAAAGAGGGCCAAGGCCCCGGCCACAGCCGTAATGTTGATTACGGACCGGTTTCGCCAGTGCGGACCTGAGAATTTGGAGAGATCAGGATTTTATGACCGTGCGGCCCGCAAGAGGCCGATGAAATCCAACGGCATCGCCGGGGATTAACATGACGGTCGGGGAGAGGGTGATGACAGACCAACCGAACAATAGCGGTTCGCCGACCAGTCGCGTGCCGGCGCCACGCATATCCGTCATCGGTGTCGGCGGCGCCGGCGGCAATGCGATCAACAATATGATCAGCGCCGATCTGGAAGGCGTCGAGTTCGTCGTCGCCAATACCGATGCGCAGGCCTTGGATCAATCCTTGTGCGAAACCCAGATTCAGCTTGGCGCCACCCTAACCAACGGTTTGGGCGCGGGCGCGAACCCCGGGATCGGCCAGGCCGCGGCCGAGGAAGCCAATGGCGCGATCGTCAGCGCGCTGGAAGGCGCCAACATGGTTTTCATCACCGCTGGCATGGGCGGCGGCACCGGCACCGGCGCCGCGCCGGTCATTGCCCAGGCGGCCCGCAATCTCGGCGTGCTGTCGGTCGGTGTCGTGTCCAAGCCGTTTGATTTTGAGGGCGCCCACCGCATGCGCCAAGCCGAAGCCGGCATCGCCGAGCTGACCAAATATGTCGATACGCTGATCGTCATTCCGAACCAAAACCTGTTCCGCATCGCCGACGAGAAAACCACCTTTGCCGACGCCTTCAAACTGGCCGACGAGGTGCTTCATTCGGGCGTGCGCGGGGTGACCGATCTGATGGTGTTGCCGGGCCTGGTCAATCTCGATTTCGCCGATGTGCGGTCGATCATGGCAGGCATGGGCAAGGCCGTGATGGGCACCGGCGAAGCCGAAGGCGACGACCGGGCGTTGCAGGCGGCGCAGGCGGCGATCTCCAACCCGCTGCTCGACGATATTTCCATGAAGGGCGCGCGCAGCGTTCTGATCAACATCACCGGCGGTCTCGATCTTATGCTGATGGAGGTCGACGAAGCGGCCAACCGTATCCGCGAAGAGGTCGACCCGGACGCCAACATCATCTTCGGGTCCGCCTTCAGCGACACGTTGGACGGCAAGATCCGCGTCTCGGTAATCGCCACCGGCAACGAGATCGAAAAGGCCGAGCGATTGACGCCAAGATCGACCGGCCCGTTTGTCAGCCAGCAACCGGCCGACCCGGAGGCCAGCAACGCCGCGGAAGCGCGAGCGGCCACCGCTGTCGCGCAGGCCGACACGCCGGAAGAGCCCCTCACCCTTCGGTTGGTCAGCACATTGCCGGCAAGCGACGCCGAACCCGCGCCAAAGCCTGACTCCGGAGTGACGGAAACCGCCGCGCCGTCCTCAGATCCGGTGGTCATCGCAGACCTCGACGAAGCCCAATTTATCTGGGGCGCGGAACGAGAGGCCGAGCCGGAAGAGATTTCGGACAATGCAGCCGAACAGGAACTCGCTATTCCGCCGGAACCGGAAGCGCCGCCGCCGTCGCAACTGACCTCGGGCTGGAATTCCAGCCGCCGACAGAAACCAACATTTCACCGGCCCGCCACGCCGGTCAAATCAGAAAGCACGCTCGAAGCCGTCGAGAACCTGCGTGCAAACGCAGAAACCACCGAAGCCAAGCCGGAGGTCATGTACTATGTGGTGTGGGAGGTCGATCTCGGTGCGCGTATCTACAAGGTGCCGGAAGCAAAGCTCGCGACAGTCCGCCAGCAGCCCCATGCGCAACGGCTAAAGCTGTTCGACAATCTGCAGAAAGCCAAGGCCGAGGCAAACGCCATATTCAAGCGCGTGGCCGATGACCGGTCGGAAAAAGGGCTTCCCCGATCGATTTTGGAACCCACACTGAAAGACCTCATGCGCTGGGACGAAGATAACGTCCCACCCTATTTTCTCTGATCCACTGCCGAACCCGCCGCTCCGTCAAGGCCCCGCTGGTGCGTTAAGCTTAAGGGTGGGTTGACAGATATGTTAAATATCTATCAAGCAGTATTTTATCATAATTCACCTTTAGGGGGAATTATGGTGCTTTATATTTGACAAAAATGGCCGATTATAATGAGATTGCAGAGAGGACCCCGATGAGCATTCCATTTATCATACTCGGTATAGTCGTCGTGCTGATCCTCTATGTGATCATGCTCTACAACGGTTTCGTGAAATCGCGCGTGCGCGTCAATGGCGCGTGGAGCGACATCGAAGTGCAGATGAAGCGGCGCTACAACCTCATTCCCAATCTGGTCGAAACCGTTAAAGGTTATGCCAACCACGAAGCCAGCACCCTGGAAAAACTCACCCAGGCACGGGCCGCTGCGGTGTCCAACGAAGGCACGCCGGAAGCCCAGGCGCAGGCGGAGAACCTACTAACCGGCGCTCTCAAATCGGTCTTCGCCGTCGCCGAGGCCTATCCCGACCTCAAGGCGAATGAGAATTTTCTCAGCCTGCAGAACGACTTGGCCGAGGTCGAGGAAGAGATCCAGTCGGCGCGCCGTTATTACAATGGCAGCGTACGCGAAATGAATACCAAGGTTGATCAATTCCCAGGCAACATGGTCGCCCGAAGGTTCAATTTCACCAAAGCGGAATTCTTTGAACTCGATGCCGATGACGACGACGCGCGGCAACCGGTTGCGGTGAATTTTGACTAGGTTTCTTCTGGCCGCGCTGTGGTTGGCGGTTGCAGTCTATGCGCAACCGGCGGCGGCGCAAACGCGTGAAAAGATCGTCGATTTCCACAGCGAGATATTCATTAACGCCGACGCCTCAATGTTGGTGCGCGAGACCATCACGGTCGACAGCGCCGGGCGCAATATCAAGCGCGGGATCTTCCGCGATTTCCCCACCGCCTATAAGGACCCGTCGGGTCGCCGCACGGTGGTGGAATTCGATGTGCAGGAGGTGACGCGGGGCGGGTCGCGCGCACCGTACCGCACCGAGAAGCGTTCGAATGGCGTACGGGTCTATATCGGTGACGCCAATGTCCTTATTCCCAATGGCCGCCACGTCTATCGCATCACCTACCGCACCAACCGCCAACTCGGCTTCTACGACGATTTCGACGAACTGTTCTGGAACGTCACCGGTAACGGCTGGGACTTCCCCATCGAGCGCGCCCGCGCGACGATCCACCTGCCCGATGGCGCCACGGTCCTTAACCGGGCGAGCTATACCGGGTTCCAGGGCGATCGCGGCCAAGACTTCGTCTACACCGCCCAAATCGACCGGACGCTGGAGGTGGAGACCAATCGCACCCTGAAACCGCGCGAGGGCCTGTCGGTCGCCGTCTCCTGGCCGCGCGGATTCGTTGACCGCCCCAGCGATCAGCAAAGGCTCGGCTTTTTCGTGAGCGACAACCGTGAGGTTCTCGCTGGCGCCTTGGGCCTGATCTTGTTGCTGATCTATTACATCATCGTCTGGGCAAAGGTCGGCCGCGACCCGGAAAAAGGCGCTATCCACCCGCTCTACGAACCGCCGAGCGGTCTGTCGCCCGCCGGCGCACGGTATGTGATGCGCATGGGCTTCGACGATAAGACCTTCACCGCCGCCATCGTTAGCATGGCGGTCAAGGGTTTCCTGACCATCGACGAAGATGCGTCAAAAACTTACACGCTCGAATTGACCGGCCAAACACCCAAACTTTCCCAGGGCGAAAAATCCATCTCACGAAAGCTTTTCTCGTTGTCGCGACATAAGATCGAGCTCAAACAGAAAAACCACGAGACCCTGCAGCGCGCAAAAAAGGGCCTGCACCAGGCGTTGCGCACCGAGTTCGAGAAAGTCTATTTCGCGCGCAACACACGCTATTTCCTGCCCGGCATTGGGCTGACAGTCCTGGCCTTTGTGCTGATGATCGTGGCGTCCGATCAACCCGAAATCACAGGATTCATATCGCTCTGGCTCGCCGGCTGGACGGCGGTGGTCTATTACCTGGCTCGCCGCATCTGGACGGCGTGGCGGGCAGTGCTTTCAGGGACCGGCCCGCTATCTTTTGTCGAAGCGATATTTATCTCGCTGTTCGCGCTACCCTTCTTCGGTGGCGAAGTGATGGGGCTGGGCTTTTTCTCAAGCGTAACCTCTATCGAGGCGGCGGCCAGCGTGGTGATGATCCAGTTTCTCAATCTGCTGTTCTACCATTTGCTCAAGGCGCCAACCCGGCTCGGCCGGCGCGAAATGGATCAGATCGAGGGGTTCACCGAATATCTCTCGGTCGCCGAACAAGACCGCATGCATCTGCTGAACCCACCGGATCGCACGCCGGAATTGTTCGAGAAATACCTGCCCTATGCCTTGGCCCTCGGCGTGGAACAAAAATGGGCCGAGCAATTCTCCGACGTTCTGACCCTCGCGAGCGTCGATCCGAACGCCGGCACCCGACAATATTCTCCACGTTGGTATTCCGGCAGAGGCTTCAATGACGGTTTCGGCAATTTCGCCACCTCGTTGGGCAGCGGTTTCGCCGGCGCGATTTCCTCCGCATCGAGGTCGCCCGGCTCGAGCAGCGGCTCCGGCGGTGGCGGATCTTCTGGCGGCGGTGGCGGCGGCGGTGGCGGTGGCGGCTGGTAGCGAGGGTTGGTAACGGCGGCTGGTAGCCGCCCGATCATGCCTTGTACCGGGCATTCCGGTCGATATATAATCAATATCTTGTATGTGGAGAGTAATTTGTTACTAAATACTCACATGCCACGCTTTTATCGCCGCCTGGGGCTGTCGATCACGACCCTCGCCTGCTTGGCACTGGCGATTATCGTGTCGGCCGACGCCAAGGGACCGCTCGATGTCGAGGCCGCTCTGGCCGAGCGGATTGTCGGCGATCCGGCCGCGCCGGTGACGATCATCGAGTATGCCTCCTTCACCTGCCCGCTATGCGCCGCCTTCCACACCGGCCCCGACTATGACGGGCTCAAAAAACGCTTCATCGAGACCGGCCAGGTTAAATTGGTGTTTCGTGACTTCCCCCTCGACAATGTGTCGCTGCATGCCTCGATGGTGGCGCGTTGTGCCGGCACCGAAGGTTATTTCACGCGGGTGGGTGAGCTGTTCGCGACCCAGAAGCAGTGGGCAACCGCCGACGACCCGACGGCTGATCTGGCCGAGATTACCGGCCTCGACGACGCCATGTTGACGGAATGCCTGTCGTCGACGGAACTAAGCGACGGCCTGTTCCGCCTGCGCGCGCAAGGCGCCACGGACGGCGTCCTGTTCACGCCGACATATATCGTCAACGGCACCATGTATCCGGGCAGCCATTCGGTAGAAGAATTTTCCGAAATCATCGAACCACTGGTGGCGGATAAGTGATTCGCAGTTCAATATAACGGTGTCGGCCAATAGGGG
>JABDJY010000082.1 GCA_013003285.1 Alphaproteobacteria bacterium
TCGGCGCCGCTGCGCACCGCGCCGTTCTTGTCGGCGATGCCGCGCAGATGGATACGCCGGCCGAACAAGGTCTCCACATAGCCGTTGGCTTTGGCGAACTCGATGGTCTCGTCCATATAGTTGCGGATTTGCGGGAAACGCTCGAAATAGGCGTCGATATAGGCCTGGGCGTCGGCCCGCCCGATGCCCAGATTGCGCGCCAGGCCGAAGGCGGAAATGCCGTAGATGATGCCGAAATTAATCGCTTTGGCGCGGCGGCGCAGATCGGGGCCGAGCTCGTCCAAGGGCACGTCGAACACCTGGCTGGCGGTCAGCGCGTGGATATCCTGGCCCTGCTCGAAGGCCTCGATCAGGGCGCCGATGCCGGCCACATGGGCCAGTACGCGCAGCTCGATCTGCGAATAGTCCAGCGACACCAGCTTGTGGCCCGGTTCGGCCACGAAGGCGGCGCGGATCTTGCGGCCCTCTTCGGTGCGCACCGGAATGTTCTGTAGGTTGGGCTCGTTCGACGACAGCCGGCCGGTCTGGGCGATGGCCATGCCGTAAGAGGTGTGGATGCGCCCGGTATCGGGGTTGATCTCGCCGATCAGCGCGTCGGTATAGGTGGATTTGAGCTTGGCCAGCTGGCGCCAGTCGAGCACGGTTTGCGGCAGTTCGTGGCCCTGGGCGGCGAGGTCTTCGAGGATGTCGGCGCCGGTGGAATAGGCGCCGGCCTTGCCCTTCTTGCCGCCCTCGATGCCCAGCTTGCCGAACAGAATCTCGCCGAGCTGCTTGGGCGAACCGATATTGAATTCCTCGCCGGCCAATTCATGGGCCTGGGTCTCCAGCTTCGCCGTGCGCTTGCCGAAATCCTTCGACAGGGCGCTGAGCGTGGCGGCGTCGACCCTGATGCCGGCGCGCTCCATGGCGACGATGACCGGCACGAGCGGGCGCTCGATGGTCTCGTAGACCGTGGTCAGATGCTCCTTGGCGAGGCGGGGTTTCAGGGTGCGGTACAGGCCGTAGGTGACGTCGGCATCCTCGGCGGCGTAATCCAGCGCGGCGTCGAGCGGTACCTCGGCGAAACTGATCTGGTTCTTGCCGCTGCCCGCCACCTCGGAGAATTTGATGTTCTCATGCTCCAGATGGCGGAACGCCAGATCGTCGAGATTATGTTTGCCGCGCCCGGCGTCGAGCACATAACTCAACAGCATGGTGTCGTCGATCGCCACCGGCGCCAGGGGCGGCGCGTCTGGCAGGTGTATCTCGCAGGCGCGGGTCAGCACCAGCAGATCGTATTTCGCGTTGTGGGCGATCTTGAGCACCGACGGGTCCTCGATCAGCGCCTTGAGCGGCGCCAATGCCGTGGCCAGGGGGATCTGCTTGATGGCGCCGTTGCCCTTGTCGCCACCATTGCCTTGCGTGCCGTCAAGATCGAGCTCGGTCGGCGCGCCTGCCACATGGCCGACCGGCACATAGCAGCCATTGCCCGGCGCGGTGGACAGCGAGAAGCCCACCATCTCGGCCTTCATGGCGTTGATCGAGGTGGTCTCGGTGTCGAAGGCGACGGTGCCGGCGGCGTAGGCGGCGTCGATCCACTTGGCCAGCGCCGCCTCGTCCTGCACCAGCTCATATTCGGTCTCGGCCGTGGCTGCGGCGGCCGCCGCCAAGGTGCCCTGGTCGAGCAGACCTTCGGCGACGAAGCGGCTTTCGACCCGCGCCGTCAGGGTGCGGAATTCCATCTCCTTCAAGAACGCGATCACCGTCGCCGGGTCGGGGTCCTTCAGCGCGAAGCTATCGATGTCGACGTCGATCGCAACATCGTTCTTCAAGGTCACCAACTCGCGTCTGATGCGCGCCTGTTCGGCGAATTCGATCAAATTCTCCCGCCGCTTATTCTGTTTGATCTCTTCGGCGCGGGCCAGCAGCGTGTCGAGGTCGCCATATTCATTGATCAACAGCGCCGCGGTTTTTACCCCGATGCCCGGGACGCCGGGCACATTGTCGGTGCTGTCGCCGGCCAGCGATTGCACGTCGATCACCTTGTCCGGCGCGACGCCGAATTTCTCCGCCACTTCGGGCGCGCCGATCACCACGTCCTTCATGGGGTCGAGCATCGAGATGCCCGGCCGCACCAACTGCATCAGGTCTTTGTCCGACGACACCACCACCACGTCGATGCCGCGCGCGGCGGCGTCTTTGGCGTAGGTGGCGATCAGATCATCGGCCTCGAAGCCGTCCATCTGGACCGCCGGCAGGTTGAAGGCGCGGGTCGCTTCGCGCACCATCTCGAACTGGGGCACCAATTCTTCCGGCGGGGCGTCGCGGTTGGCCTTGTATTCCGGGTAAATGTCGTTGCGGAAGGTCTTGCGCCCGGCGTCGAAGATCACCGCCATATAGTCGAACGCGCCATCGTTGCGCGCCTGATCGATGAGCTTGAGCAGCATGGCGCAATAACCGGCGACGGCGTTGGTGTAAATGCCGTCGGTGCGGCGGAACGCGTCCAGCGGCGAGGAATGGAAGGCGCGGAAGATGAACCCCGACCCGTCGATCAGGTAAAGCTTTTCCGCCACGTTGCCCGCTTTCGTTTTTGCCGCATCAGCCATTCGATTAACCCGATATGTCGTACTGAGGGTGCCGATCACCTTGACATTTATCGCACTTTAACGCGTTAAGCCCCTCTCCCATAGGGAGAGGGGTTGGGGTGAGGGGATAAATTTACACCGAATCCAGCCAAGCTTTTTCCCCTTACCCGGCTCGCGTCGCTCGCCACCCTCTCCCGGTGGGAGAGGGTTTAACGGCGAAATTGGCCGCGCCAGGCGGCGACGCGGCGGGCGATATTGTCGATTTGGGACTTGCTGAGGCTGCCGGCGAGTTGGTCGCGCTGTACCGCGGCGATCTGGCCGAAACCTTGGGCGTTGTCCGGATCGTCGGCTTCTAAAATCGCATTCCAGAAAAAGGCAGTGGGGATGTCGGCCGCGCGCCCGCCGTCGCCGCCGTCGACGCCATCGCCGCCGCTGAAGTGCCGCACCAGTTCGTTCGAGGCGGCGAGGCTGCCCTGCTGGGCGGCGATTTGATAGATCGCCACCGCGCTGCGGTCATCCTCGGCGGTGACGCCGCCGAACCCGCTATCGAGATTTTGCGCAAACGCGAAGGTCATCGCCGGGTCGCCCGCCGTCACGCTGCGCTCCGACCAGGCGATGGCGCTGGCGATATTTTCGCGCGCGTCTTCGTTATTGCCGTCTTTCGCCGCGCGCACGGCGCCGATGATGAACAGTTCGACCAGCTCAGGGGTCGCCGCGACGTAGCCGTCCTCGATGGCGTTCTCGTACCATTCCAGCGCCAGGCCTTCATTGATATTGATGCCGCCGGTGCCGAGCCGGAAGGCCCTGGCGAGCTGATACATGGCGGCCGCATGATTGCCACCGACGGCGCGGCGAATCCAGATCAGCGCGCCGGCGTCGTTGCGGGCGACCCCGCGCCCGTTCAAAAATGCCAGCCCGACCTGATATTCGGCTTCGTGATGGCCCTGGTCGGCGGCGAGCCGGTACCAGTCGAAGGCCTGGGCGTCGGCGCCCACATCGGTGAACAGGGCTGCCAGCGCGACCCGCGCCTCGCTGTCACCGGCATGGGCCCGGCTGAGGCGCGCGCTCACCTCGTCGAGGCTGCCATGCTTGTCCTTGTCTTCGTCGGCGCCGAGCCGGTAGAGACGCGCCGCGCCGATGGCGCTGCCGCCGCGCGCCGCCCGGCCGTACCAAATGATCGCCTCTTGCCGGTTTTGCGTGACCCCGTCACCGGCCTCATAGGCCTGGCCGAGCTGGGCCTGCGCGAAGGGGTGCCCGGCCGCCGCAGCTTTACTTGTCCACTCAAAGGCCTTCGCGGTCTCGCCGCGCGCGTTCGCCGCCGCCGCCAGTGCCGACATGGCGGCGGCCTCTCCCAGGGCGGCGGCTTGTGCGAACAAGGCTTCGCCGCGCGCCTTATCGACCGCGACGCCTTCGCCTCGGAAATACATCCGGCCGAGATAGAACAACGCGCGGGGGTCGAGTTTGGCCAGCGGTTCGAACGCCGCCCGCGCGGTCGCGAATTCGCCCTGGCTATAGGCGGCGAGACCTTCGTCGAAATCGGCGGCGGCCGAGGCGGTGAACCCAATCAACAGAACAAAAATGGCAATGGCACGCATCATCAGGGGATGCTGCATGTGGGGGTGCGCCGGAGTCAAACCGGCAAACACCATTGTGAAGGCGAGTCCTTCTCTTTTAGGGAGAGGGCTTAGGCGTCACTTGGCGGCCAATTCTCGATGGGCATCAACTCGAGTTGCCAGGCGAAACCGGGAAGCGCCTGAAAACGCTCCTTCCAGGCGGCCACATTGGGAAAATCGGCGGCATCGTAGCCGGCATCGGCCAAAAAGCTCATCACCGGAAAGACGGAGATATCGGCGATCGTCGGGCGGCCGCAGGCCAGCCATTCATGGGTCGCCAGATGGGGTTCGATAATGCCCAGGCCGCGGTCGGCGGTGACCTTGAAATAATCGAAGACCGGGCCGGGACCGGCGCCGAACAGCAGTTCGAAGCGCAAGCGCGCCAACCCATAGCCCAGGAAATCAACGGCAAAGCCGATCCAGTCGCCGACGCGCGCTTCTTCCATCCAACTATCTGTGCCGAACTTACCGGTCTGCTCGGCCAGATAACGCAGCGTGTCGTGGCTCTGGCGCAGCACCAAATCGCCATGGTGCAGCACCGGCACCTTGCCGAGGGGATTTATGGCCAGATATTCAGGTTGAAGATTACTGCGGTCCATCAAATCAACCGCGCGGAATTCGTAAGGCGTTCCGGTCATCGACAGCATCAGCGCCGTCTTATAGGCATTGCCCGAGCGCGGATGGCCGTACAGCACATAGGATAGATTGTCGTTCATGATTTTCGCTTTCCCTGACGTTCCGTGATTGTTGCGGCAGGGTGATTATAGCGCGGCTTTAGGTCCGTGGGGGCCAATCGATGCGGGCGAGCTGCCAGTCGAGCCTGTCGCCGCGCGTGCCGGCCAGGGCGAAGCCAAGTTTTTCCAGGGTGCGCACCGAGGCCGCATTGTCGGCCGCGCAATCGGCGATGATGGACCGGGTGCGCGAATCGGTGAATGCCCACTCGATCAGCGCGGCGCAGCCCTCGACGGTCAGTCCCCGCCGGCGATGGGCCGGCACCACTTGATAGCCCAGTTCCACCGCGCCCTCGGGCGAGGGCGGGCCGTTGAACGAGGCGGCGCCGACAACCAGTCGTTCGGGCTTATAGAAGAACAGCCACAGCCCCCAGCCGCCGGTGTCGGGTGGCGCGGTGGAACCCAGGGCCGGGTTGGCGGCATCGTCGAGGCGTTGCGCAAAGGCCGGCAGTTTGGCGGCCAGATCGGCGCCGGGGAAATCACGGTGCAGCAGGCCTTTGACCAGCGCGGCGGCGCGGTCGCGGTCGCCGATCAGCGCCCGGGCGAGCGCGCGGTCGACCGGTAGCAAGCTAAGCCGCCCGGTGTCGAGGGGTGGGGGGAAGGCCGGTGTGGTCAGGGTTCGAAGACCCGGGGTCTAGTGCCCAGCCGACGTCACGGCGCCGGCTTTGAGCACATATTGGCGGCTGCAATAGGGGCAGTCGATCTTGGTCTTCTCGCCCATATTGAGGAACACCCGCGGATGACCCCGGGCGCCATCGCCCCCGTCGCAGGCTAACGTTGTGCTCTCGACCTCAACAATTTCGGGCGGTTCCATTTGTATCAACTTCCTTCGCATTTTCGAACCGGCGCGGCGATTGCGGTTGCCACACCCGGCTGGGGCCCATACATAGGCGAACACGCGATTTGCCTCAACTACTGGAATGCCGCGCCCGCAAGATGACCGATAGCAGCGCTAATCCCCAGACCGCGCCTGATAGGGCCGGCGACGATCTGCCGGCGCTGGCGATCAGTGCGCGCGGCCTCGACAAGGTCTATCGCGGCAATGGCGGCGAAGACGTACATGCGCTGAAAGCCATCGATCTGGACGTGCCGCGCGGCGGCATATTCGGCTTGCTTGGCCCCAATGGCGCCGGCAAATCGACCTTCATCAATATTCTCGCCGGGCTGGTGATCAAAAGCGCCGGCACCGCCCGGGTATGGGACATCGATATCGACCGCCAGGCGCGCGCGGCGCGGGCGGCGATCGGCGTGGTGCCTCAGGAACTCAATCTCGATGCATTCTTTACGCCGCGCGAGCTGCTGGAATTACAGGCCGGCCTCTACGGCGTGCCACCGCGCGAACGGCGCACCGACGCGATCCTCGCGCGGGTCGGTCTGGCCGACCGGGCGGACGCCTATTCGCGCAACCTGTCCGGCGGCATGCGCCGGCGTCTCCTGGTGGCCAAAGCGTTGGTTCATAACCCGCCGGTTCTGGTGCTCGACGAGCCGACCGCCGGGGTCGATATCGAATTGCGCCAATCGCTGTGGGGGTTTGTGCGCGAGCTTAACGCCAACGGCACCACGGTGGTCCTGACCACCCATTATCTGGAGGAAGCCGAAGAGCTGTGCGACCGGGTGGCGATCATCAACCATGGGCAGGTGATTGCCTGCGAGGACACAAAGGTGCTGGTGGCGCGGCTCGACAATAAGGAGTTGCGCCTGACCGTGGCCGAGGAAATCGCCGCGCTGCCCGGCGCCTTGAGCGATTTCCATGTGGATTTGCCCGGCGATAATCAGCTGGTGTTCCGCTACCGCACCAGCGAGACTCAAGTTGGCGCTATCCTCGGCGCGGTCGCGGCGGCCGGTCTGACGGTCACCGACTTGACCACCGAGGAGCCGGATTTAGAAGATGTCTTCCTCGAACTCACCCGCGCGCAACCCTGATCGGAAAATGGGCAAGCGACTTAATACATTTCTCCTTTTGGCCGTGATCACGCTCGTCGCCTGCGCGCCACGTCTGCAAACTCTTGGCCCCGACACAACCCAATCCATGACTCCACAACTGACCGCAGATAGTGTTTCGACCCGCGACGGCGCCGCCTTGCCGGTGCGCAGCTGGCTACCCGAAGGGGACCCGGAGGCGGTTATTATAGCGCTGCACGGTTTCAACGATTACGGCAACGCGTTCGCCGATGTCGGCGCTTTTCTGTCCGGCCAAGGTATTGCGGTTCTGGCCTATGACCAGCGCGGCTTCGGCGCCGCGCCGCAGCCCGGTATCTGGCCGGGGCGCGAAAAGCTGACCGGCGATTTCCGCGATGTTCTCAGCGCCACCCGCGCGGCCTATCCCGGCATACCGGTCCACGCCATGGGCGAAAGCATGGGCGGCGGCGTGCTCATGGCGGCCTGGGCCGAGGCGCCCTATCCCGCCGACAGCGTCATTCTGGTCGCACCCGCTGTGTGGGGCCGCGCTTCCATGCCGTTCTATCAGACCGCGGCGCTCTTCATGTCGGCCTATACCACGCCCTGGTTGCGGGTCAGCGGCGGCGGGCTGAAACGCCAACCGTCGGACAATATCGAAATGCTGCGCGCGCTGGGCCGCGATCCGCTGGTCATCAAGGAAACCCGGGTCGACGCTGTGTGGGGCATCACCAATCTGATGGATGCGGCGCTGGACGGGGCGCAGAAATTCGACGCGCCGGCGCTCATTCTCTACGGCGCCAAGGACGACATCATCCCAGCCAACGCCACTTTGGAGATGCTGGACAGCCTGCCGCCGCCGCTACGCCCGCGCAAGGTGGCGATCTACGACGCCGGCTTCCACATGCTGTTGCGCGATTTGAAGGCCGAGACTTCGTGGCGCGATATCATGGTCTGGCTCGACGACCCGCAGCGCGATCTACCCTCGGGCGCCGATTCGATCGACCCGGTGAGCGCCCTGGCGACGCGCTAATCGGTCTCGCCCGAAGCGTCGTCTTTCTGCAAATCCAGCGCCAGCGAGTTCATGCAATAGCGCAGCCCGGTGGGTGGTGGGCCGTCGGGGAATACATGGCCCAAATGGGCGTCGCATTTGGCGCAGACGATTTCGGTGCGCACCGTGAAGAAGCTGCGGTCCTTGCGGTCTTCGACCGCGTCCTTGGTGATGGAATCGTAGAAGCTTGGCCAGCCGGTGCCGGAATCGAACTTTTGCGATGAGCGGAACAACGGATTGCCGCAGCACACGCAGTTATAGATGCCCTTATCCTTGCACTGGTCGTAGGCGCCGCTGAAGGGCGGCTCGGTGCCGTGCTCGCGGGTCACATAGTATTGGTCCGGCGTCAGCTGGGCGCGCCATTCCTCTTTGCTTTTGACGATTTTGCCGTCTTTTTTTGCCATGGATTGAGCTCCCGATTTTGACCCGCGATCGACGTGTAATATGGGCACCCAAGCCTGTCCGATCAATGCACCCACCAATGCGAGGTGGCGCGACACGCTTGACCGGATTGGTCAAAAGCGTAATGTCACCGCGACGCGCGCCCGTAGCTCAGCTGGATAGAGTGTCGGCCTCCGAAGCCGAAGGTCACAGGTTCGAATCCTGTCGGGCGCGCCAATCGCCATTCAGTGCGGTTTGAAATGTCTGGCTTATCCACAATAAATAAACTGGTCATTGCATTCGCATTATTGGTCACCATCGCGGTTACTGCGCTTCTCGCTTTGCCGCAAGTGACTTGGTATCGTTTTGCGGCCAATCAGGGTCATATTGGTTCCCAGGTTTATAT
>JABDJY010000096.1 GCA_013003285.1 Alphaproteobacteria bacterium
AACTTCAGCAGATCTTCCGGCTCCACATTAGAGAGGATTTCGCCGGTGCGCCGGTCATCGGCACTGCGCACATCGGCGCCGAAGCCAATCGAGGTGTCCTTGCCACGGCCGGAGATGATTTTTTCCAGCCCGGAGAACGCGCCGCCAACGATGAACAGAATGTTCGTCGTGTCGACTTGCAGGAACTCCTGCTGGGGATGCTTGCGCCCGCCTTGCGGCGGCACGGAGGCGACGGTGCCTTCCATAATCTTCAGCAATGCCTGCTGAACGCCCTCGCCCGATACGTCGCGGGTGATCGAAGGGTTGTCCGACTTGCGGCTGATCTTATCGACTTCGTCTATATAGACGATTCCGCGCTGCGCCCGCTCGACATTATAATCGGCCGACTGCAGCAGCTTGAGGATGATGTTCTCGACATCTTCGCCAACATAACCGGCTTCGGTCAGTGTCGTTGCGTCGGCCATGGTGAACGGCACATCGAGAATGCGCGCCAATGTTTGCGCGAGCAATGTCTTCCCGCAACCTGTCGGCCCGACAAGCAGGATATTCGATTTGGCGATTTCAACATCGTTGCCCTTCGGGGCAGCGTTCAACCGCTTGTAATGATTGTGGACGGCGACCGACAGGACGCGCTTGGCCTGTGCCTGGCCGATGACGTAATCATCGAGCACTTGGCAAATCTCTTTCGGCGTCGGCACACCGTCGCGCGATTTGACCAGCGTCGATTTATGCTCTTCGCGGATGATATCCATGCATAGTTCGACGCATTCATCGCAGATGAATACGGTCGGGCCGGCAATCAGTTTGCGGACCTCGTGCTGGCTCTTACCGCAAAACGAGCAATAGAGCGTATTCTTTGTATCACTGCCGCCAGACTTACTACTCATAAACGAACCCCGTGTTTGGGCTTCCAACGCCTTGGTCGATCATACACTTGCGCAGACCGAATCGCGTCTCGAACGAATTGAACACTAGCTAGCATCCTGCAATCAATAATTAGTTAAGTGCCGGATTGATGCTGTCCACCCGCCATTAACCGTCTTTACCGTCATCATCGCCTTCCAGCAACGCAGGGCGCTCGTTAACCACTTCGTCAATGAGGCCAAAATCCTTAGCCTCCTCAGCAGTATAGAAGCGATCGCGCTCGAGAGCATCAGCGATATCTTCAACTTTTTGCCCGGAATGGAATGAATAAATTTCGTTCAATCTTTCGCGGACTTGCAAAATTTCTTTCGCATGAATCTCAATATCGGTCGCTTGCCCCTGGAATCCGCCCGATGGCTGATGGACCATAATACGCGAATTCGGTAGCGAGAACCGCTTGCCGGTGGCCCCGCCGCATAGCAGCAGAGAGCCCATCGAGGCGGCCTGACCAATACATAAGGTCGTCACCTCGGGGCGGATATATTGCATGGTGTCGTAGATCGACAGGCCCGCGGTCACCACGCCACCCGGCGAGTTGATATAGAACGAAATGTCCTTATTCGGGTTCTCAGCCTCGAGGAACAGCAGCTGCGCGCAAATCAGGCTGGCGACCTCGTCGAATACCGGACCGGTCAGAAAGATGATCCGCTCCTTCAACAGGCGCGAATAAATATCATAGGCCCGCTCACCGCGGTTGGTCTGTTCGACCACCATGGGGACCAAGGCATTCATGGTCGGTCCGTCGGTGCTCTGCGCGGGTCCGTAATTGATCGGCATGGTTTCGTTTATCCTGCGTTCATCATGAAGTTACCGCCGTTAAATAAGGTACCGGCGATTCTGCGCAAGTAGGCAATTCCGGGCGGTTGCTTAAAGTCGCGTCGTTTAGTCCGCTGATTTGGCCTTGGGCGCCGCCGCCTTTTTGGGTTTTGCCGCGGCCTTTGGTTTGGCCTTCGCACCACCAGCGGCCGCTTTCGGCGCGGCTTTCTTAGCGGCCGGCGCTTTCTTCTTCGGCGCCGCCTTCTTGGGTTTGTCCGCCGCCGCTTTTTTATCTTCGGTGGCTGCTGCTTCGGCCTCGGTTTCGGCGCGAAGCTGTTCCGGCGTGATTTCGCGCTCGGTCACCTTGGCCATCTCGAAGATGAAGTTCACCACCTTGTCCTCGAAGATCGGCGCCTGCAGCGAAGCCTGAGCGTCGGTGTTGCTGCGGAAGAATTCAACGACCTGCTGTTCCTGGCCGGGCATCTGGCGGGCCTGTTCCATGATCGCGCGGTTGACCTCTTCCTGGGTCACCGTCAGCTCGTTGGCTTCACCCACATGGGCCAACAGGAGGCCAAGACGCACGCGGCGCGCCGAGATATCCTGATATTGCGCGCGTAACTCTTCTTCGCTTTTACCCTGGTCTTCCGGGTCCATTTGGTCATTTTCGCGGGCTTGTTCGACCTGCTGCCAAATCTGCTCAAATTCGGCCTCGAGCATGCGCGGTGGCACCTCGAAATCATACATTTCGGCCAATTTGTCGAGCAGATGGCGCTTGGCCTTCTCGCCGGTAAACTGTGCATATTCGCCGTTCAACTGGCCGCTGATCGCCTCTTTCAACGCGTCCAGGGAGTCGAGCCCCAATGTGGCGGCGAATTCATCGTTGATTTCGGTGGCGATCGGCTGGCGGAGTTCTTTTACGTCGCAGTTGAACACCGCGTCCTTGCCTGCCAGATCGGCACTGCCATAGTCATCCGGGAAGGTCACTTTAACGTCGAGGGAATCGCCGGCCTTACTACCGACCAATTGATCTTCGAAACCGGGAATGAATTGATCGGCGCCGAGTTCAAGCTGAATGTCGTTGCCGGTGCCGCCGTCGAAAGCGACATCGTCGATCTTGCCGACGAAATCTATAACAACGATATCGCCCTTTTTCGCCGCGCGAGCCGTCTCTACCGGCTCGCTTTGCTTATTCTGGTCCGCCAGACGCTGCAGCGTATCGTTGATCTCAGTGTCGGTGGCCACGACCTTGTCGCGTTCCAGTTCGAGGGTGGAGAAATCGACATCGCCGATATCGGGCAACAACTCGACCGACACGTCATATTCCAGATCACTGCCTTCCTCGAAGGAGGTCACTTCGACCCGCGGCTGACTGGCCGGCCGCAGGCCCCGTTCGGCGAGCAGCTCCTGGGTCCGTTCGCGCAGCGTGGTTTCCAGAATTTCGCCGCGCACCGCCTGGCCATAGCGTTGCTTGAGAATAGCAACCGGCGCTTTGCCTGGACGGAAACCGGGAATGCGGGCATCCGCGCCGACCTCGGACAGGCGGCTGTCGATCAGCGCCTCGATATCGGCGGCATCGACGGTCACCTTGAAATCCTTGAGCAGGCTTTCTGAATTTGTCTCGACCACTTGCATGTTCTGCTACTCTAATGTCGTTGCGTTGGTTTCACTCTATCGCCCGAATTTGGGCGCGTATACAGGCGGAATTGGTGCGGGCGAAGGGACTCGAACCCCCACGACTTTTCAGTCACCAGGACCTAAACCTGGCGCGTCTACCAGTTCCGCCACGCCCGCCCAAATCGAATTTGGCTCCGCCGACTTTGGCATATTCTCACAAATAGCCCCGAATCCAGAGGCCAACCGCGGACTACCTATACCATCGCATCGTACGAGTAAATGATTGGTCGTGGCGGTTTACCCGTCCCTTGGCCGATCCCGGCAGCCACGGATCAATGAGGGCAATATAGAGGCTAGTATGTATTGATCAAAAACAGAAGAAACGCCGCATAAGTATATCAATATATTATGCTTTAAGGGTTTTCGATAATATCTCGGGCAGTTGATCCGCAATATCCTCTGCAATCAGGCCGGGCCCAAAGGCGGAACCGCAGGCGCCATGGAACCAGGCGCCGGCGCAGGCCGCCGCGAAGGCCGGCATGCCTTGCGCCATCAGTCCGACGATAAATCCGGCCAGCACATCCCCCGTCCCCGCGGTTGCCAGATAGGGCGTGGCGTTGGTGTTGACCACGGCC
>JABDJY010000102.1 GCA_013003285.1 Alphaproteobacteria bacterium
GGCCTTGCGGGCATGCACGATAAAATGGCGGCAGCCGGCGCTGGCCACGGTCTCCACGAAGCCGCTCAGGGTCGGCCATTCTTCCTGGTCGTCGATGGCGATGCGGTGCTTGACGGTGATCGGCAGATCGACCGCGGCGGCCATGGCCTCGACAGCGCGGGCGACCAGATCGGGCTGGGCCATGAGACAAGCGCCAAACGATCCCGACTGCACCCGGTCGGACGGGCAGCCGATATTGAGGTTGATCTCGTCATAGCCGAAACCGGCGCCGATGCGCGCGCATTCCGCCAAGGCCACCGGATCGGCCCCGCCGATCTGCAGCGCCACGGGATGCTCGTCGGGATGGAAGGCCAAGAGCCGCGCCCGGTCACCATGGATGATCGCCCCGGTGGTGATCATCTCGGTATAGAGGCGCACCCGCCGGCTGATCTGGCGCAGGAAAAACCGCTCATGGCGGTCGGTCCAGTCCATCATCGGCGCAACGGAAATTAATTTATCCATATCATTCAACGTTTTAAAACGATCTGTTTAGTTTTTTCTTACGGTCTATATGGGAACGGCGCCGATCTCTACCATATTCCGCGCCTCGGATAGTAATCGATAAATTGGCATATTATTCCTCTTAGAACTCAACCCGCTATCGACCTAAGATTGCGACGAGAGAAATTCGAAGAACTTGATTGGTGTGAACGTGAAAATTGAGAATGGGTTGATCGCGGGGTTTGAGCCCAAATTCAAGAATTTAGACGCCGACAATGAGCGCTATTTATTCGCCATCGTCGATCTATGCGATGCCGGCGAAATCCAAAAGGTCGAAGGTCAATCGCTCTATGTGAGCCATGGCATGGCCGGGTTCGACTGGCTCCAGGAGGAATATTTCAAACGCGAACTCTACGATCAGATCGAGGCCTATTACACCCAAGCCGGCGAGACCTTCTTTAATTGGCCCTATGAGGGCGAATTGGAGGTCATCGACCGCTTTGTGTCCCTCGGCCAGGCGCCCCGGGCGAAACGGCTGTGGCGCAACCATGTGGCGCTGATCAAGAACCACTACTGGTCTTACGTGGACGAAAAGAACCGCGGGTTTCGCATGATGAAGAATTATATGGCGCCCGAAGCCCAGCAGCGCGCGGAATACGAAGCCACGATTTCCGTCATTCCCGAGAAGAAAAAGCTGCTGCTCGAGATCATGGCCGGCTATCGCGAATTTCTGGTGCGGGTCGATGTTAGCGAGGGCGAGCTCGCCCGGGTCGACCGGGACGTCGCCGACATCGCGGCGGAGCGGCGCACACCGCCGGAGAGCAAACCCGACCCCCGCCCCCTCGATGACGATCTGTTTTGGGAAATCGTCGAGGCCGATGGCGAACAACCCCTCGGCGAACGATTGGAAGCGTTCCCCGACAACCTCGCCCGTTTCAAGCCCAAGACCATTCGCGATTTCTACCGCAAACTGCGTGAGGTCTGGGGACAGGCCTACCGAACCGATGTTTGGGCCTTGGCCTATCTGCTGCGCGGTGGGTGTTCCGACGATTCGTTCATGGGCTTTCGCGCCTGGCTCATTCTGCAAGGCCGCGCCGTCTTCGAGGCAACCCTCAAAGACCCGGACGCCTTTAATGTCGAGTTATTCCAATCGGATAGCGATGGTTGTGAATCTATTTTGGAAGCCCCTGCCATCGCCTATGAACTGCGCGCCGGCAAGTCCTTCCCGCCGACCAAGACCCCCTTGTTGAAGTTGACCGGACCCGAAATCGACGAAGAGGAGTTCGCCGCGTCGCTACCGCGGATTTCCGCCGCGCTCGACGCCTAACCGTCGGCGCGACCGTACCGGACTTCCACATTATCGATCAGGCGCGTGGTCCCCAGATAGGCCGCCACCAGAATTCGTGCCGGCTGGTCCAAACTATCGAGCACGGCCAGGTCGCTTTCGGCTCTTAATTCGAGATACTCGACCGGCTCAAATCCGCCGGCCTCGCTCGCCTCGATGGCATCTTGCAAGACCGTGGCGACGGGCTCTCCGGCCTCGATCCGCGCCGCGGCGACGAACAGCGCCGCAGCGAGATGCGGGGCGCGCGCGCGGTCTTGCGGAGAAAGCTGCACATTGCGCGACGAAATGGCGAGCCCGTCGGGTTCGCGGATCGTTGGACAGCCGATAATCGTCACCGGGATGTCGAGATCGCGGGCCATGCGCCGG